>NZ_JCALDW010000024.1:0-73182 GCF_059813065.1 Mycobacterium sp. NGS24 | reverse complement strand
TCTGCTGCCTGCAACCCTATGAGTCCGACAGCCGAATGGCCGATGATTCCCCTGAATCGACCGCAACGGTGTGCCATTAGGCTGGGTCCGATGTCTGACCTGCGCTCCGTCCTGCTGCTGTGCTGGCGTGATACCGGGCACCCGCAGGGCGGCGGCAGCGAGACCTACCTGCAGCGCATCGGCGCCCACCTGGCCGGGACCGACGGCATGCGTGTCACCCTGCGCACCGCCCGCTACCCGGGCGCGCCGCGCCACGAGATCGTCGACGGCGTGCACATCAACCGGGCCGGCGGGCGCTACACCGTGTACATCTGGGCGATGCTGGCGATGGCTCTGGCCAGGGTCGGCCTGGGACCGTTGCGGCGGGTGCGTCCCGACGTGGTGGTCGACACCCAGAACGGGCTGCCGTTCCTGGCTCGGCTGCTGTACGGGCGACGCGTGGTGGTGCTGGTGCACCACTGCCACCGCGAGCAGTGGCCGGTCGCCGGGCCGGTGCTGTCCCGGGTGGGGTGGTTCGTGGAGTCGACGTTGTCCCCGCTGCTGAACCGGCGCAACCAGTACGTGACGGTGTCGCTGCCGTCGGCGCGGGATCTGGTCGCACTCGGCGTGGACAGCGACCGGATCGCCGTGGTGCGCAACGGTCTGGACGAGGCTCCGGAGCCGACGCTGGCGGCTCCGCGGGCGCCCGCCCCGCGCGTGGTGGTGCTGTCCAGGCTGGTGCCGCACAAGCAGATCGAGGACGCGCTGGAGGCGGTCGCGCAGTTGCGGTCCCGGATCCCGGGGCTGCACCTGGACGTGGTCGGCGGCGGCTGGTGGCGGCAACGCCTCGTCGACCACGTGCACCGGCTCGGCATCGCCGAGGCGGTCACCTTCCACGGCCATGTCGACGACGCGGCAAAACACCGGCTGCTGCAGCGTGCATGGGTGCACGTGTTGCCGTCGCGCAAGGAGGGCTGGGGTCTGGCGGTGGTCGAGGCCGGCCGGCACGGCGTGCCCACCATCGGTTACCGCGCCTCCGGCGGTCTGTCCGACTCGATCATCGACGGGGTCACCGGCATCCTGGTCGATGACCGTGCCGGGTTGGTGGACGGGCTCGAAGAGCTGCTGCGCGACCCGGTGCTGCGCGATCAGCTGGGTGCAAAGGCCCAGGCGCGCAGCATGGAGTTCTCCTGGGAGCAGAGCGCCGCAGCGATGCGCGTGGTGCTGTCCGCTGTGCAGGCCGGTGAGCGCTGCGGCGGCCTCATCTAGCTGGCTGCGGTGGCGAGTTCGCCGGCGCGTGGTGCGGGTGCCGCCGACCGGGCGCTACGGGAGTTGATCGAATACCACGTCCCCAGCACAATGCACAGCGCCGCGGGCACCAGCATCGCGAACCCGCCGATCCGTGCGCCGATCATGATTCCGGCCGCCCCGCCGACCAGGAAGAGCAGCAGGGTCACCGAGAGGACCGCGGCCTTCCACTTCTCGATGCCGTCCCGGTGGATGCGTCCCAGCATCAGCCCGAGGTCGGTGACCGTGCCGGTGAAGTGGGTGGTGCGGACCGCCATCCCGCGGAAGCTCGAGGTCAGTCCGTTCTGCATGCCCAGTGCCGCGGCGGCGAAGAAAGCCTGTACGACGGGCTGTTCGACGCCCAGGGCCGCGATCGCAGCCTTGAGCGGGGTGTCTTCGACGCCGAAGGCGGCGATGAGCAGCAGTACCGCCTCTGCGGTCAGGACCGCCGCCAGGTGTGGGCCCCTGGGGTGCTGGTTGCGTCCCAGGACGGCGCCGGCTGCGATCGCACCGATCCAGAACCCGATCAGGATCGCGGCCAGCAGATGGCCTTCGTAGAGCCACGGGTTGGCGGTGGTCATACCCAGTTGAGTGGTCACTCCGGTCAGGTTGCCGACCGGAAAGGCGAGGATCGAAATGGCCACAGCGTTGACGAAGCCGGCGATGAAGGCCAGCGATCCGCTGTAGCCGAGCAGCGCCCGCGGGGTGGCCAGCGGGGCGTCGTCGTGCAGTTGGTCGGTGTTGGTCATCGGAAGGTTCGCTTTCAGCGTCTGGTTCCGGCATGGGCGGGGCCGCAGCGCCCCTGATATGAAGGATATATAGCGAAAAATTCTTCATCAATAGATCTTCGTATGAGTCTGGCAAGAATGACGCTGCCGCGTGCCGCGCTATCTTTCGATCGGCTGAATGGGCGAAGTAATTTACGCGAAAAGCCAGCGTCACTATGATCAGAGATGTGACCACTGTCGAGACACCTCAGGACATCGAGCCGCCGGGCTCGATGCGTGGCTGGACGTTCCTCACCAACCACGGCCACGTGCTGCTGTGTGTTTCCGCCGGTGGATCGCTGACCGCCCGGGAGTTGTCGCTGCGGATCGGCATCACCGAGCGGTCCGTGCAGACCATCCTGGCCGATCTGACGGACGAGGGGTACCTGATCAAGTCCAAGGTCGGTCGCCGCAACGTCTACACCCTGAACCCGGCGGGCCGGCTACGGCACCCGTTGGAAGCCAGTCACACCGTGGGCGAACTCATTCAGGCGCTGTCCTGATCGGTCGTCGCCGCAGGCACGCCGCACCCACTCCGCCGATCAGCAACATCGCCAGCCACGCCAGATGCGCGGCGACCACTGCCCCCCGGCGCGACCCGGATATCCCGGGGGCGTCGCCGCCGATCCGGTACAACGCCAGCTCGCCGTCCCGGTAGGCCGGCGTCAGCCGCGCCGTGGTGCGGGCAGCAGCACCCATGTCCCCGGCACTGTCGGATTCCACGACCAGCCAGGCCACCCCAGCGGACGCGAGGGCCGACGGTTCCGGCCCGGACAGCAGCAGTTGCTGTACCTGCCGGGCGTGGTCTCCCTCGCCGGGCACCGTGACCCCGGAAATCAGCAGGTCACCGGTGGTCAGCACGTCAGCGCGCACCCAGCGGGGCAGCGGGTCGAGCACCGGTGCCGGACCCGACCAGGAGAAGCGCCGCATGGTGCCGGCCGGCAGCACCGCAACCGGTCCCGGCTGCGCGTCGATCCGCGCGGCCACCGCGGCCCAGCCGGGCGGGTAACGCACCGGCGTCACCGTGTCCCAGACACCCCAGGCCAGGTCGGGCAGCGCCAGCACCAGCGTCAGGCAGCACCCCAACGCCGTCGCCGCGGGCGCCATTCGGCGCTGCAGCGTCAACACCGCCCCCGCGCCGGCCAGGGCGTACCCCGGCATGGCCAGGGCCACCCATTTCTGTCCGTCGCGCAGCACCCCCAGCGGGGGAACCGCCTCGACCACGGTCCGCAGCAGATGCAGCCCCGGGCCGGTGGCCAGCAGGGTCGGCACCAGCACCGCCACACCGGCCAGCACCAATAGCGGCCGCACCGCCGGCCGGCGCACCACCGCCGGCAACCCGGTCGCCACCACGCCCAGCAGCACCGCCGTGGATACCAGCGCGAAAAGCGTTGTCCGCGAAGCAGGTACGGCTGCGCCGTTCCAGATCCCGCCCAGGCCGGCCAGGCTGAGCAGGGTGCCCAGCCCCGGCTCGGCCCGCGCCGCGAACACGTCGACCCCGACCGCGTCGGCGGCGCCGGACGACGTCCCCAGCAGCGCCGCCGTCAGCCACGGCAGCGCGCCCACCACCGCGCAGCCCAGTGCGGCGACCCCGCACCGCCACCGCGGGCGGCCCGATCCCGGCGCCGCCGCGCACACCAGCGCCACCGTTGCGGCCAACAGCAGACCCGTCGGCGTCAGACCCGCCACACCGACCCAGCCGGCCAGCGCGAAAAAGCCGCGCCGGCCACCCGCCACCCGCAACTCCAGCATCGTCGCGGCCACCCACGGCAGACAGCCGTAGCCGAGCAGCAGGCTCCAATGGCCCTGCAGCAACCGCTCCGCCACGTAGGGGTTCCACACCGCCAGCGTGCCGGCCACCAGGCCGCCGGCCGTCCCGGACTCCGGCAGCACCACCTCGGCCAGTCGCGCCGCACCCCACCCCGCCAGCCACAACCCGAGTAGCAGCAGGACCTTGACCAGCAGCCCGCCGTCGACGACGCCGGACGCCAGCGCCAGCGCAAAGTCCTGCGGGGTGGCGCGCGGGGCCGCCGTCAACCCCAGTGCGGCGTCGGACAGGTACGAGCGGGGGGTGGAGACGGCATCGCGCAGCAACAGGTAGCCGGGCCCCAGGATCGGCGCCACCACCAGCAACGCCAGTACCAACGTGTACGCCGCCCGGACCAAACCGGCCCGCACGGCGATTAGCTCCGTTCGGGCGGGCCCGGCGGTGGCGGGTCGGTCGGGCCGGGTTCGGTCGAGGGCGCTTCACCGGACGGCGGCTTGGGTGGCGGGTCCCCGGCCGGCGGCGGATCACCGGGCGGTTCCGGTCGTTGCGCCGGTATCTTCTCCGTCTCGGCTTCGGCGCCGGGAACCGGCGGCTCCAGGCCGGCGCGCCGCAGGAAATCGGTGTCGTCGCGGTCCAGGCCGGGATCGGTCAACGCGCTCTCGGTGCGCAGGCTGAACGACGCCAGCACCGCGCCGCCGAGCAGCGCGATCAACCCGATCGCGGTGAACGTGATCGGCAGCACCCGTGACCACAGCGCCAGTCGATCGCGCTCGTCGCGCGCCGAATTGACCTGGGACTCCACCGTTTCCGGGGTGGACGTGATCTTGTAGTCGACCAGCGTCACCTCAGGCTTGAGCGCGTCGCGGGCGTAGTAGTGGTGCGCCTGATCGGTTTGCTTGACGATGGTGCCGGACACCGGGTCCACCCAGAACACCCGCTTGGCGGTGTAGTAGCGGGTCATGGTGATCTGCTCAGCCGGATCGCCGGGCAGGCCCCACATTCCGGCGCTCGTGGTGATCTTGCGGTCCTCTTCGCCGGCGTACAGCGACGGGTAGGCGATGGGAGCCACCACCTTGCCTTCGGAGTTGACGCCGACGGTCTGGGTGAACCGGTAGGCGGTCAGCCCGTTGACGTCTTCCTCGCCGTCGAAGTTGGCGTCGAACGCCTTCTGCGCGATCGGGTCGAAGTAGGGGTAGGTCTTGCGTTCGGTGTTGAACGGGAAGCGGTAGGACAGGCCTTCGTGGCGCAGCGGGATCGGCGTCGGCGGGCTTTCGTCGCCCAGTCCGCGCGGCTTCTGCACCGACCCGCCCGGGTGGGAGTCGTCGGCGACGGCAAGGGCGGTCCGGCGGTTGAGGGTGACGTTGTCGACGATGGCCAGCAGCAGTCCGCTGTCCTTCTGCCGGTCACTGCGCCGCAGCGACGAGCCGACCTGCAAGGTGACCACCTGGGCGTTGGCCGGCAGCTCGACACTGACCTGCTGCTGGGACACCAGCGGCACATTCTGGTTGACCACGACGTGGTCGGTCGACAGCGACTCGGGGTTCAGCGCCGTGCCGCTGCCCTCGCTGTTCAGCGTGGCGTCGATGTTGAGCGGAACCTTGGCGACCCGGCTGCTGGTGTAGGTCGACAGCAGCAGCGCGGCGATCAGCAGGGCGGCCCCGAGGCCGATGGTGCCGCATGCGGCGATACGCAACATGACTGCTCGGTTCACGTTGCAGTGACCTCCTCTAGGTCCAAGTTTCGCAAGCAGTGCAGCAGACTGGTCTGACCCTACCCCGATGGTCGGCGAGGACGCGCAGGCAGACTGTGATCGTGACCGACTCGCAGCAGGTGGGTGGCACCCGCAGCTTCCTGCCCGCCGTCGAAGGGATGCGTGCCTGCGCGGCCATGGGGGTGGTGGTCACCCACGTCGCCTTCCAGACCGGACATTCCAGCGGCGTGGACGGACGGCTGTTCGGCCGGTTCGACCTGGCCGTCGCGGTGTTCTTCGCGTTGTCGGGGTTTCTGTTGTGGCGCGCGCACGCCGCGGCCGCCCGCAACCTGACGCCGCGGCCACGCACCGGTCACTACCTGCGTTCGCGGGCGGTCCGCATCATGCCGGCCTATCTGGTGGCGGTGGTGGTGATCCTGACGCTGCTGCCGGACTCCAACCAGGCGAGCCTGACAGTGTGGCTGGCCAATCTGACGCTCACCCAGATCTACGTGCCGTTGACGCTGACCGGCGGGCTGACCCAGATGTGGAGCCTGTCGGTGGAGGTCGCTTTCTACCTGGCGCTGCCCATCCTGGCGCTGCTGGCCCGCCGGATTCGGCCCGGTGCGCGCCTGCCGGTGATCGCCGCCGTCGGCGTGCTCAGCTGGGGCTGGGGGTGGTTGCCGCTGGAGGCACTGGGCCGGGGGCCGGGTGCCAACCCGCTGAACTGGCCGCCGGCCTACTTTTCCTGGTTCGCTGCGGGGATGGTGCTGGCCGAGTTGGTGCACAGCCCGGTCGGCCGGGTGCACCGGCTGGCCCGACGTCGCGTCCTGATGGCGGTGATCGCGCTGGCCGCCTACCTGGTTGCGGCCTCCCCGCTGGCCGGTCCGGCCGGGCTGGTGACCAGCACCGCCACCGAGTTCTCGGTGAAGACGGCGATGGGCGCGGTGGTGGCGTTCGCGTTGGTGGCGCCGCTGGTGCTGGACCGGCCGGACACGCCGCACCGGCTGCTCGGCAGCACCTTCATGGTCACCCTGGGCCGCTGGTCCTACGGCCTGTTCATCTGGCATCTGGCCGCACTCGACATGGTGTTCCCGGTGATCGGCGCGTTCGCGTTCTCCGGACACATGCCGACGGTGCTGGCCCTGACCCTGCTGTTCGGCACCGCGATCGCCGCGGTGAGTTACGCCCTGGTCGAGTCGCCCTGTCGGGAAGCGTTGCGCCGGTGGGAGAAACGCGAAAAACCGGCACCGGACGTCGACTCCGAGGCGGACGCCGTCGCGCCGTGACCCGCTAGGCGGGGTTGATGTTGATCACCAGCGCGGTGATGTTGTCGGGGCCGCCGCCGTCGCGGGCCGCCGCGATCAACGCCGCGCAGGCATAACCGGGTGCGGGGTTCTCGTCCAGAATCCGGCCCAGTTCGGGCTCCTTGACCACGCCGTGCAGGCCGTCGCTGCACAGCAGGATCCGGTCGCCGACCCGCAACTCCAGCGCGCTGGAGTCGGCGCGCGCCGGCGGCTTCATCCCCATATATTTGGTCACCACACTGCGGGCCTTGTGCCGGCCGGTGTCGGCTGCGTCCACCTGATGGGCGTCGACCAGGGCCTGGACCAGGGTGTGATCGCGGGTCAGCCGCTGCAACTGACCGTCGCGGCGCAGATAGGCGCGGCTGTCGCCGAGGTGGGCCACCAGCGCCCGCGGGCCCGCGATGACCACGGTCACCAGCGTGCTGTTGGCGCCCTGGTAACGCGCATCGTCCTGCGATTTGGCGTGCAGGTCGTCGGAGAGTTCGGAGACCGCGCGGCCCAGTCGTTCCGGTGCATCGGGTTCGCCGCGGTGTTCGGGCGGAAGGTGATGCGCGACGTAGTTGGGCAGTACCTCGACCATCGTCTGGGCAGCCAGGGCACCGTCGCGGCTGCCGCCCACACCGTCGGCCACCATGAACAGGAACTGATCGGCGTCGGCCCCCCAGCGGTCCTGATTGTCGCTTCGTACGCAGCCGACGTCGCTGAGCGCAGAGTATTCCAGGGCGTACATGGGTCTAAGTCTGCAACCACGCGCCCACGACGTCACGCACCGCGGCCCGACGCGCCCTGTCCGCGTCGTCCCCCGGCGACCGGCGCCTCACTGGTAGCCACCCTGGCGATCGAAGATGCGGCGCGGATTGTCCACCAGCATGGTCTGCAGTTGTTCGTCGGTGACCCCGCGCTCCTTGAGCGCCGGGATGACGTCGTTGTGGATGTGCAGGTAGTGCCAGTTCGGGGCAGCGACCGCGAGCATGTCGTCGGGCAGCGCGTCGAAGTAACAGTTGGCGTCGTGGGAGAGCACCA
Source organism: Mycobacterium sp. NGS24 (assembly GCF_059813065.1). Taxonomy (NCBI): domain Bacteria; kingdom Bacillati; phylum Actinomycetota; class Actinomycetes; order Mycobacteriales; family Mycobacteriaceae; genus Mycobacterium; species Mycobacterium sp. NGS24. Next base: position 65,361 of record NZ_JCALDW010000024.1, on the reverse strand, counting down.
TCTTGTCGGCGTGGCCGCGCTCGCACATCGTCGCCACGATGTCGACGCGCTCCTCGAACGGCAGGATCACGTCGATGCCGAACCGGTCCATGCCCAGATAGGAGCCGGCGGAGATCAGTTCTTCGAGATAGCCCACGTCGGTGCTGTCGCCCGAATGTCCGATGATCACCCGGCTCAGGTCCACGCCTTCTTCTTCGAAAATGCGTTGCTGTTCCAGCCCGCGGCGCAGGCCTGCGTGGGTGTGGGTGGAGATCGGCACCCCGGTGCGCTTGTGCGCCTGGGCGACCGCGCGCAACACCCGCTCGACGCCCGGGGTGATGCCGGGTTCGTCGGTGGCGCACTTGAGGATTCCGGCTTTGATGCCGGTGTCGGCGATGCCCTGCTCGATGTCGCGGACGAACATGTCGACCATCACGTCCGGGCCGTCCAGCATGGTGCCCGGGCCGGTGTAATGGAAGCAGAACGGCACGTCGTTGTAGGTGTAGAGGCCGGTCGCGACGACGATGTTCAGCTCGGTTTCGGCGGCGACGCGGGCGATGCGCGGGATGTAACGGCCCAGCCCCACCACCGTCAGGTCGACGATGGTGTCCACGCCGCGCGACTTGAGTTCGTTGAGCCGGGCCACCGCGTCGGCCACCCGTTGGTCCTCGTCGCCCCAGGCTTCGGGGTAGTTCAGGGCGATCTCGGTGGTCATGATGAACACGTGCTCGTGCATGAGTGTGACCCCGAGGTCCCCGGTGTCGATGGTTCCGCGGGCGGTATTGAGTTCTGACACGCCACTGATGCTAGGTCGATCGGTAGTCAGTTGACAGTGCCGATCTCGGCGACTCCGGCCTCGGCCACCGGCCGGTTGCAGTACCGTCTAGCCGTCCTGACCCGTCCGCGCTGGGAGTCACCCGCATGCTGCTCAACCCCAACCACCTGCAACGCAAGTACCCCGACGCCCGGTCGGCCGAGATCATGCAGGCCACCGTGGACTTCTTCGAGAACCGCGGTAAGGCCAAGCTCAAGCAGGACGCCCACGACCGCACCTGGTACACCGACTTCCTGGACCACATCGCCAAGCACCGCATCTTCGCGTCGCTGCTGACCCCGGCCCAGTACGGTGCCGACGATTGCCGTTGGGACACCTACCGGATCAGCGAGTTCGCCGAGATCATCGGCTTCTACGGGCTGAGCTACTGGTACCCGTTCCAGGTGACCGCGCTGGGGCTGGGCCCGATCTGGATGAGCGACAACGAGGACGCCAAGCGCAAGGCCGCCGCCCAGCTGGAACAGGGTGAGGTGTTCGCCTTCGGCCTGTCGGAGCAGGCGCACGGCGCCGACGTCTACCAGACCGACATGATCCTGACCCCGGCCGAGCACGGGTGGGTCGCCAACGGCGATAAGTACTACATCGGCAACGCCAACGTGGCGCGCATGGTGTCCACTTTCGGCAAGATCGACGAGTCCGACGAGTACGTGTTCTTCGCCGCCGACTCGCAGGACGACCGCTACGAGTGCAAGAAGAACGTGGTGAATTCGCAGAACTACGTGGCGAACTACGCCCTGCACGACTACCCCGTCACCGAGGCCGACCTGCTGCACCGGGGAATGGGCGCCTTCCACGCCGCGCTGAACACGGTCAACGTCTGCAAGTACAACCTGGGCTGGGGCTCGGTCGGCATGTGCACCCACGCCTTCTACGAAGCCATCACGCACGCCGCCAACCGGCACCTCTACGGGTCGGTGGTGACCGACTTCAGCCATGTGCGACGGCTGCTCACCGACGCCTACGCCCGGCTGGTCGCGATGCGGCTGGTCTGCACCCGCGCCTCGGACTACATGCGCAGTGCTGCCGCCGACGATCGCCGCTACCTGCTGTACAGCCCGCTGACCAAGGCCAAGGTGACCAGTGAGGGCGAGCGGGTGGTCACCGCGCTGTTCGACGTCATCGCGGCCAAGGGTGTGGAGAAGGACACGTTCTTCGAGACCGTGGCCCAGGAGATCGGCATGCTCCCGCGGCTGGAGGGCACCGTGCACATCAACATCGGGCTGCTGGCCAAGTTCATGCCCAACTTCCTGTTCGCCCCGGACGCCTCGCTGCCGCTGATCGGCCGGCGCGACGACGACGCCGACGACACGTTCCTGTTCAATCAGGGACCCACCGACGGTCTGGGCAAGGTGCGCTTCCACGACTGGCGCGCAGCGTTCGACGCCTACGCCCGGGTCCCCAATGTCGCGCTGCTGCGCGAGCAGGTCGAGGTGCTCGCCGAGATGCTGGCGGCGGCGACGCCGGATGCCGCACAGCAGAAGGACATCGACTTCGCGTTCGGGGTGGGCCAGATCTTCGCGCTGGTGCCCTACGGGCAGTTGATCCTCGAGGAGGCGTCGCTGTCGGGGGTGGACGATGCCCTGCTCGACGAGATCTTCGGACTGCTGGTGCGCGACTTCAACAGCTACGCAGTCGAACTCAACGACAAAGCCGCCACCACCGACGCGCAGGCGGACTTCGCGCTGCGGATGATCCGCCGACCCGCCAACGATCAGGCGCGCTACGACAAGGTGTGGAACGAGTTCGTGCTGCCGCTCAACGGCGCCTACGAAATGCGCCCCTGACGCTTCTCCCCTGCGGTGCGAGCGTCACGCCAGCGTGACGCTCGCTGCGCTCCGTCACGCTGGCGTGACGCTCGGCGGGTGCCCCCGGCTCCCACGGGTGCCCGGCTTCCCGCTGGGCCCCTGCGCGTCACGCTGGCGTGACGCTCGCCAGCCGCCGCCACGCTGGCGTGACGCTCGGCGGGTGCCCCCGGCTCTCACGGGTGCCCGGCTTCCCGCTGGGCCCTTGCGCGTCACGCTGGCGTGACGCTCGCCACCCGCCGCCACGCTGGCGTGACGCTCGGCGGCAGCCCCCGGCTCTCACGGGTGCCCGGCTTCCCGCTGGGCCCTTGCGCGTCACGCTGGCGTGACGCTCGCTGCCCGCCGCCACGCTGGCGTGACGCTCGGCGGCACCCGGCTCTCACGGGTGCCCGGCTTCCCGCTGGGCCCTTGCGCGTCACGCTGGCGTGACGCTCGCCACCCGCCGCCACGCTGGCGTGACGCTCGGCGGGTGCCCGGCTCTCACGGGTGCCCGGTTTCCCGCTGGGCCCCTGCGCGTCACGCTGGCGTGACGCTCGCTGCGCTCCGCCACGCTGGCGTGACGCTCGGCGGGTGCCCCCGGCTCTCACGGGTGCCCGGTTTCCCGCTGGGCCCCTGCGCGTCACGCTGGCGTGACGCTCGCCACCCGCCGCCACGCTGGCGTGACGCTCGGCGGCACCCGACCCACCCAGGACGAGCGCTAGCCTTGACTGTGAAACACGTCACAGCCAAAATGACCACTGGTCATACCGAACAGGAGGCCGCATGCCGACCGTCACCTGGGCTCGCGTCGACCCCGCGCGACGCGCGGCCGTCATCGAAGCCGCCGAGGCCGAATTCGGTGCACACGGCTTCTCCAACGGCAGCCTGAACGTGATCGCCCGGCGCGCCGGTGTCGCCAAGGGCAGCCTCTTCCAGTACTTCGCGGACAAGCGCGACCTCTATGCCTTCATCGCCGACGTAGCCAGCCAGCGGGTACGCGCCTACGTCGAGGGCGTCATCCGCGACCTGGACCCCAGCCGGCCGTTCTTCGAATTCCTCACCGAGTTGCTCGACGCCTGGGTCGCCTACTACGCCGAACATCCCCGGGAACGCTCGCTGCACGCCGCGGCCACCCTGGAGGTCGACACCGACGCCCGCATCAGCGTGCGCAACGTGATCCACCGCCACTACCTGGAAGTGCTGCGCCCGCTGGTGGCCGAGGCGCTCAAGCGCGGTGACCTGCGCGCCGACGCCGACACCGACGCCCTGCTGTCACTGCTGCTGATGATCTTCCCGCACCTGGCGCTGGCGCCCTACATGCGCGGCCTGGACCCGGTCCTCGGCCTGGACGAGCCCACGCCCGAGCAGCCGGCGCTGGCGGTGCGCCGACTGGTCGCCGTCCTGGCCGCCGCGTTCTGCCCGGCCCCAGCCCCAGCCCCAGTCCGATCAGAGGAGTTCACATGACCCGCACCCGATCCGGTTCGCTGGCCGCCGGTGGCCTGAACTGGGCCAGCCTGCCGCTCAAGCTGTTCGCTGGCGGCAACGCCAAGTTCTGGAATCCGGCCGACATCGACTTCTCCCGCGACCGGGCGGACTGGGAACGGCTGACCGACACCGAACGCGACTACGCCACCCGGTTGTGCGCCCAGTTCATCGCCGGAGAGGAAGCGGTCACCGAGGACATCCAGCCGTTCATGGCCGCGATGCGCGCCGAGGGACGCCTCGGCGACGAGATGTATCTGACACAGTTCGCGTTCGAGGAGGCCAAGCACACCCAGGTGTTCCGGATGTGGCTGGACGCGGTCGGGATGACCGACGATCTGCACGGTTACCTCGACGAGCTGCCCACCTACCGCCGGATCTTCTACGACGAGCTGCCCGCCTGCCTGCACGCACTCACCTCGGATCCCTCACCGGCTGCGCAGGTGCGGGCCTCGGTCACCTACAACCACATCGTCGAGGGGATGCTGGCCCTGACGGGATATTTCGCCTGGCACAAGATCTGCGTGGAACGCGCCATCCTGCCCGGCATGCAGCAGCTGATCCGCCACATCGGCGACGACGAGCGCCGCCACATGGCGTGGGGCACCTTCACCTGCCGTCGCCACGTCGCCGCCGACGACGCGAACTGGGCGGTGTTCGAATCGCGGATGAACGAGCTGATCCCGCTGGCGCTGCAACTCACCGAGGACGGCTTCGCCCTGTACGGCGACCCGGCGCCCTTCGATCTGTCCCGGGACGAGTTTCTGCAGTACTCCACCGACAAAGGCATGCGCCGGTTCGGCACCATCAGCAGCGCCCGCGGCCGTCCGCTGGGCGAGATCGACCTCGACTACTCGCCGGTGCAGCTCGAAGACGACTTCGCCGACGAAGACCGCCGCGCGCTGGCCGCCGTCTGAAGCGGCCCCGGGCCTCAGCCCACCCAGACCGTCTTGGCGTTGACGAACTCCCGGATGCCCAACCCTGCCAGCTCGCGGCCGTAGCCCGACCGCTTGATCCCGCCGAAGCCGAGCTCAGGGTAGGACACCGTCATTCCGTTGATGAACACCTGGCCGGCTTCGATGTCGTCGATGAAGCGCTGCTGCTCGGCTTCGTCGTTGGTCCAGGCGTTGGATCCGAGCCCGAACGTGGTGGCGTTGGCGATCTCGATGGCTTCGTCGATGTCCTTGGCGCGGTACATCGACGCCACCGGGCCGAACACCTCCTCGGTGTACAGCGCCATGTCCTTGGTGATGTCGGTGATCACCGTCGGCGGGTAGAACCATCCCGGCCGGTCGGGCTTCTCCCCGCCGAGGCGGACCTTCGCCCCGGCCTTGACGGCGGCGTCGACCTGCTCGGCGATCTCGTCGCGACCTGACTCGGTGGCCAGCGGCCCCACGTCGGTGTCCGGGTCGGTGGGGTCGCCGACCTTCAGTTCCCGCATGTGTTCGACGAACTTGTCCACGAACGCGTCGTAGATGTCGGTGTGCACGATGAAGCGCTTGGCCGCGATGCAGGACTGACCGTTGTTCTGCACCCGCGCCTTGACCGCGGTCTTGGCGGCCTCGTCGACGTCAGCCGACGGCATCACGATGAACGGGTCGCTGCCGCCGAGTTCCAGCACGGTCGGCTTGATCTCGTCACCACAGATGGCGGCGACGGACTGACCGGCGGGTTCACTGCCGGTGAGGGTGGCCGCCACCACCCGGGGATCGCGCAGGATGCGCTCGATGGCGCTCGACGAGATCAGCAGCGTCTGGAAGCAGCCGTCCGGGAACCCGCCGCGGGAAATGACGTCGGCCAGATACAGCGCCGACTGCGGCACGTTCGACGCGTGCTTGAGGATCCCGACGTTGCCGGCCATCAGCGCCGGGGCCGCGAACCGGACCGCCTGCCAGAGCGGGAAGTTCCACGGCATGATCGCCAGCACCACCCCGAGCGGCTGGTACCGCACGTAGGCCTGCTTCGCCCCGACCTTCGAAGCCTCGGCCGGCTCGTCGGCGAGCAGCTTCTCCGCGTTCTCGGCGTAGTAACGAAAACCCTTGGCGCACTTGAGTGTTTCGGCTTTGGCCGAGGCCAGCGTCTTGCCCATCTCCAGGGTCATCATCGCCGCGACGTCGTCGGCCTCCTTCTCCAGCAGGTCGGCGGTGGCGTTGGCCCACTCGGCGCGCTGGGCGAAGGTGGTCGAATGGCGGTAGTCCAGGAACCGCTCGTGCGCGCGCGCGATGGCTGCGTCGACGTCGTCGTCGCTGGCCGGGTCGAAGGTCTTGACGGTCTCCCCGGTGGCCGGGTTGATGGTGGCGATGGGCACGCTGAATCCTTCGTCTGGTGGGTACTTGAGGAACGTCCTGTATCTAGCCTGCCACTAATGTGTCGGGAGAAGACCGTAGGAGGTCCAGCGGATGAGTACGCCGGCCGAGTTGATCGTGAAATGCCTGGAGAACGAGGGCGTCGAGTTCGTTTTCGGGATACCCGGTGAAGAGAACATCCGGTTGATCAAAGCGCTGGCCGCCTCCGACATCCGCTACGTGCTGACCCGGCACGAGCAGGCGGCGGCGTTCATGGCAGAGATGTACGGCCGGGTCACCGGGCGCGCGGGCGTCGTATCCGCCACGCTGGGGCCGGGGGCGATCAACATGCAACTCGGCGTCGCCGACGCCACCACCAACAGCACCCCGGTGGTGGCCATCTCGGCGCAGGTCGGTCAGGACCGTGAATATAAGGAGTCGCACCAGTACGTCGACCTGGTGTCGATGTACGCCCCGATCACCCGGTGGGCCGCCGACATTCCCACCGCCAAGGCCGTCCCGGAGATGGTGCGCAAAGCATTCAAGCTCGCCGAGACCGAACGGCCCGCCGCGGTCTACCTCGCGGTGCCTGAGCACATCGACACCGACGAAGACGACTACGAGCTGAAGCCGTTGCCGCGCAACGTCGTGCGCGCCGACGCGCCGGCCGCGCGGCAGGTCGCCCGTGCCGTCGACATCCTGCGCAACGCCCAGCGGCCGGTGGTGCTCGCCGGGCACGGCGCCGCCCGCAGCGAGGCGTCGAAGGCGCTGATCCGATTGTCCGAGGAACTCGGCGTACCGGTGGCCAACTCCTTCCACGGCAAGGGTGTGATGCCCGACGACCACCCCAACAGCATCGGCACGCTGGGATTCATGACGCACGACTACGTCAACTTCGGTTTCGACAACGCCGACGTGGTGATAGCGGTTGGCTACGAGTTGCAGGAGTTCGACCCGGTGCGGATCAATCCGCAGGCCGACAAGAAGATCATTCACATCCACCGTTTCCCGGCCGAGGTCGACGTGCACTACTCGGTCGACGTCGGAATCATCGGTGATATCAACGAATCCCTCAACGCGCTGACCGACGCGCTGGACGGTCACCGCTTCGGCGAAGGCGCCGAGATCCCCGGCTCGGGTCTGTTGGCCGAGGAATTCGCCCGCGGCCAACAGGATTCGCGGTATCCGCTGGCGCCGCAGCGCATCGTGGCCGACACCCGAGAGGCGCTGGGCCGCGACGACGTGGTGCTGGTGGACACCGGTGCCACCAAGATGTGGATGGCCCGGTTGTATCCAACCTTCGAGCGCAACACCTGCCTCATCTCTAATGGCCTGTCCACCATGGGATTTGCGCTGCCCGGCGCGCTCGGGGTGAAGCTGGCCCGGCCGGAGGCGAAGGTGCTGGCCGTGGTGGGTGACGGCGCGTTCCTGATGAACTCCCAGGAGATTGAAACCGCGGTGCGGGAGAATATTCCGCTGGTGGTGCTGATCTGGGACGACGGCGGTTACGGCCTGATCGAGTGGAAGATGGACCTCGAACTGGGCGAGCACCACCACATCTCGTTCGGCAACCCGGACGTGGTGAAGTACGCGGAAAGCTTTGGCGCCAAAGGATATCGGATCAAGAGTGCCGACGAACTGCTGCCCACGCTGCGGGCGGCACTGGATGACGACGGGGTGACCATCATCTCCTGTCCGGTCGACTACTCGGAGAACCTGCGGCTTACCGACCGGCTGGGGGAGTTGGACGAAACGCTGTGAGCTCACCCGTGGTCGAATAGATCCGTGCTGTTCCGACAGCTGGAGTACTTCGTCGCCCTTGCCCATGAGCGGCATTTCGCGCGAGCCGCGGCCGCCTGTTTCGTCTCGCAGCCGGCGCTGTCGGAATCCATCCGCAAGCTGGAGCAAGAGCTCAAGGTCCCACTGGTCCGGCGCGGGCAGAAGTTCGAAGGTCTCACTCCCGAAGGTGAGCGGCTGGTGCACTGGGCCAGACGCATCCTGGCCGACCGGGATGCGCTGCAACAGGAAGTCACCGCCCTGCAGACCGGCCTCAGCGGTGAACTCCGGCTCGGGGTGGTCCCGGCCGCCGCGACCACCGTTGCGCTGCTCACCGATCCGTTCTGTACCGCCCATCCACTGGTACGGGTACAGCTGGAGACGAATCTGCGATCGGCCGGGATCATCGAGCGGATTCGTCAGTTCGAGCTCGACGCAGGCATCGTCTATCCCGATCAGCACGACGCCGACGACCTGCTGTTCACTCCGCTGTACCGGGAGGAGGAGGTGCTGCTAGTCGGCGCGGATCTGCTGCCCGGCACGACCGGCACCGTCAGCTGGCCAGCGGCGCTGGGGCTGCCCCTGTGTCTGCTCAGCAAGGGCATGCGGGGCCGGCGGCTCATCGACGACGCACTGGCCACCAAGGACCTGGTGATCACGCCGCAACTCGAGACCGACTCGGTCGGCGCGCTGTTCGCCCACGTCGCCACCGGGCGCTGGGCCAGCATCGTGCCACACACCTGGGTGGACGCCCTCGGTCCGCCGGCCGGCGCTACCGTGTTGCGTCTGGAGGAGCCGTCGGTGACCGCCCTGATCGCACTCGTCACCAACGCGGCCGAGCCTGGTTCACCGCTCACCCGCGCGCTGGTCCAGATGGCGCACTCCATCGCCCCGCCGCTCTGATCGGTCGCGCCTATCGGTCGTTCGGAACCACGTCTTGGACACCCGCTGCACCGCACCGCGAGACTGAAATCAGTTCAAACGCAAGCGAGGAGAGTCCGATGGCCAAGTGTGTGATGGTGCTGTACCCCGACCCGGTCGACGGCTACCCGCCGGCCTACGCCCGCGACAGCATTCCCAAGATCCACAGCTACCCCGGCGGCAGCACCGTGCCCACGCCGTCGAAAATCGACTTCACCCCGGGCGCATTGCTCGGCTGCGTCTCGGGCGCGCTGGGTCTGCGCGAGTTCTTCGAATCGGGCGGACACCAGCTGGTGGTGACGTCGGACAAGGACGGCCCCGAGTTCGAACGTGAACTGGCCGACGCCGATATCGTTATCTCCCAACCATTTTGGCCCGCATACCTGACCGCGGAACGGATCGCCAAGGCGCCCGAGCTGAAGCTGGCATTGACCGCCGGCATCGGTTCGGACCACGTCGACCTCGACCTGGCCCAGGAGCGCGGCATCACCGTCGCCGAGGTGACCTACAGCAACAGCATCAGCGTCGCCGAGCACGCCGTCATGCAGATCCTGGCGTTGGTACGCAACTTCGTGCCGTCGCACCGCTGGGCCGCCGACGGCGGCTGGAACATCGCCGATTGCGTCCAGCGCGCTTATGACCTGGAGGGCATGGACGTCGGCGTCATCGCCGCCGGCCGGATCGGGCGGGCCGTGCTGCGCCGGCTGGCCCCGTTCGACGTCAACCTGCACTACACCGACACCCGCCGGCTGCCGGCCGAAGTAGAGACCGAGCTCAACCTCACCTTCCACCCCGACGTGCAGTCGCTGGTCAAAGCGGTCGACGTGGTGTCGGTGCACTCGCCGCTGTACGCGGACACCCGCGCGATGTTCGACGAGCAGCTGCTGTCGTCGATGCGGCGCGGCTCTTACATCGTCAACACCGCGCGCGCCGAAGAAACGGTGCCCGAAGCGATTGTGGCGGCCTTGGAAAGCGGCCAGCTGGCGGGTTACGCCGGCGACGTCTGGTTCCCGCAGCCGCCGCCGGCCGACCACCCCTGGCGCACCATGCCGAACAATGCGATGACGCCGCACGTTTCCGGCACCACCCTGTCGGCGCAGGCGCGCTATGCCGCGGGCACCCGGGAGATCCTCGAGTGCTGGTTCGACGGCAGGCCGATCCGTCCCGACTACCTGATCGTCGAGGGCGGGAAACTGGCCGGCACCGGGGCACTCTCGTATCAGAAGTCCGGCAGTGACGTCGGCGGCACGTAACTGCCGATCAGGGACCGGTGCCACCACGCGTGCTCCCGGCGCAACTCGGTGGGCGTGGTGAAGCGGTACTCGTAGAGCAGCGCCCGCACATACCGGGGCGGTGCATCCGGAAAAGGATTGTGCCGCAACAACCGCAGCGTCGCGGCATCGTTACGCAGCAGCCGGTGTAGGAACGGCGTCATCCAGGCCAGCGCATAACCCGGCGATATCGCCGCGAACCACATCAGCCAGTCCAGTCGCAGATGATACGGCGCGAACTGGCGTGGCAGCCGGCGCAATCCGGTGGGTTTGCCCTTGAATTCGTACTCCTGCCAGACGGTCTGGCCGGTGACGTCCGGCTCCCGGGTGCCTTCGATCACCACCTCCCGACGGGTGCGGCAGATGCTGCCGAACGCGCCGTAGGTGTTGCCCAGGTGAAACATGTTGAAGGACGCGTTCATTCGCTGCCGGGGTGACAACATGTTGCGCGCCGGCCAGTAGCTCAGACACACCATCACCGCCGCGAACGCGACCACCACGACCACGAACCACCCCGGCGGTCGCGGCGTGGACGACACCGCGGACACCTCGACCGCGCTGAACGCCAGGAATATCGTCAGCCAGTTGAGCCAGGCGAAGTTACCGGACAGCACCAACCACAGTTGGGTGACGATGATGGTCGCCGCGGCGATGCCGGCCACCGGTTGCGGTGCGAACAACCCGAACGGCACCACCAGTTGGGCAAAGTGGTTGCCGGCCACTTCGATTCGATGTAGCGGCTTGGGCAGGTGGTGGAATAACCAGCTCAACGGTCCGGGCATCGGCTGGGTCTCGTGGTGGTAGTACAGGCAGGTGAGATCCCGCCAGCAGGAGTCGCCGCGCAGCTTGATCAAACCGGCGCCGAACTCGACCCGGAACAGCAGCCAGCGCACCAGCAGCAGGGTCAGCAGCGGCGGCGCCACCCGTTCCCCGCCGAGAAACACCATCAGGAAACCAGCCTCCAAAAGCAGTGATTCCCAACCGAATCCGTACCAGACCTGGCCGACGTTGACGATCGACAGGTACAGCACCCACAGCAGCAGCCAGGTCAGCATCCCGGCCCACAGCGGCACCACCCGCGTCAGTCCGCAGACCACGGCCGCCGCCAGTACCGCGCCCAGCCAGCACACTGCGGCGAACAGCCGGTCCGAATACCGGAACTGAAAGATGCTGGGCGCCTGCCAGAATGGCCGCCGGGCCAGGTATCCAGGCACCGGGAGCATCCCATCCGAGCCGATGAGCGGTCGGAACTGCCGCGCGGCGGCGACGAACGCGATGACATAGATCAGCGCCACCCCCCGCTGCAGCACCGCGGTGCCCAGCCAGTATCCGGGTGCCGAAAACCATTCCATGGCGGTGTCCAGTCAACCAGCCGAACTGCCGGCCGCCAACTACTCCGCACCACCGGATCGCAGTACCACCACCGATGCGGCCACCGCTGCGAGCGAAATCAGCGCCAGCAGTTGCACACTCGCGGAGTGTCCGGCGTAACCGTGCACCGAGCGCCACGGATGCCGCGACAACGCCGCCCCGGCCGCGATCAGCCCGCCCGCACCGAGTGTCACCAGTAATCGGCCGCGCAGCGCATACCGCACCCCCAGCGCCGCGCCGAACACCACTACGCCGGCCACACCCGATATCAGCCCCCCGGCCGCGAGTACGGGCACCGCAGCCCAGGGGCCGGGTGCCCACGGCGGCGCAGCGGGATCGTCGTCGCGACCGGCGCGGCGGCGCCAGAACGCCAGCACTGCCAGCAACGGCAGCAGGGCCAGCCCTACGGCCAGGCCGGCGCGGTACACCGTGTTGGCCGCGAAGGTCAGCGTGATGGTGCCGGGATCCCCGGGGGGTACCAACCAGCCCTGCTGCCACCCGTTCACCGCGATTGGCGTCAGACGCGCCCCGGTGCTGGTGCGTGCGACCCAGCCGGGGTTGATGCTCTCCGGGATCACCAGCACCCGCGAGGTGCCCGACGGGGCCGCCCGCACCTCCCGCCGAGCCGGTCCCCACGTCCCGGTGACGGCGGAAGTTACTGCAGCACCGGGTAATTCCGGTGTGGCAGCCAACTGGGTGCCGTCGACGACGAATGCCGCCCCCGGGCTGATCAACAGTTCCTGCTGCCCGGCCGGCAGCGCGATGGGCTCGGTGTCACAGGGTTGCGCCGCCACCGGCTCGCCGTCCAGCAGGGCTCCCGCGCTGGTCCGGATCGAGGTGTGGACGAACCGGCCGGCGACCGCGATCACGGGTCCGTGCTCGCAGTCGACGACGATCTCGCGGGCGCGGTCCGGGTTGGCGGGCGCGACGGGTTGACCGTCGACGCCGAGCGCGACGATCTCCGCCAACCCCGGCGGCTTGAGCTGATCGAAGCCCAGTGCGTTGCGGTCGATGATGTCCTGCCAGTCCAGCAGGCTCACCGTGACCGTGTCGGTCACGGTGGGATGCAGCGACAGGTCTGCACCGGACAACGTCCGCACCTGCGGCCCGTCACCCAGGTCGACGGCCACCATGGTCGGATGCGCCGGCAGCACCGACCGGCTCGGGATCAGCCGCAGGCCGGTCACCTCGGTCGGGCGCGGCAGCGTCAGCGTCAGCGTCGGCGGGGTCTTGTACTGCACCACCCGCTGCGGTGCCGTCCACGCGGTCGCCGGGTCGCCGTCGGTGGCCGCGTAGGCCGAGCCGAGGATCTCGACCAGGTCGGCGTCGCCGCGCGCCCGCGTGGCGCCGGGTTCGGCGATCAGGTCGGCCAGCTTGGGACCCTGCCGTGGGCGCACCCACACCGTCGGTGTCACCGACACCGGGCGCGGCACGGTCAGGGTGCGGCTGAGGGTGACCGGCTCCTCCGGGGTCAGTGCCATCGAAGCGGCGCAGCGCACCACGTCCGGCGCGGCGGCGCAGCCCGGTCTGCCCAACAGCTCGGCACCCAGGTCCCAGCGCGCCACCGCCGCATCCGGCGGCGGCCCGGGCACCGACACCGTGTGCCGCAGCGGCACCGGATGGGCGAATCCGGAGGCGTCGTACTGGGTGATGGACAACTCGGTGATGCCGAATTGCACGCCCGGCGAGCCGTCGTCGGTGGCCGCCGCGGTGATGCGCACCCACGGCGTCTCGCCGTACGGCAGGGCGGCGGCCAGCGGCTTCCCGTCCTCGTCGAACCGCAATGTGGTGCTGCCGTTGGCGGTTTCGACCAGGATGCGGCGGATCTGGGCTCCGACGGCCGTGGCGCTGGGCGTCAGGGTGAGCACGGCGTTGGTCACCGGGTGGTCGAAATCTACCCGCAGCCACTGCCCGACAGCCGCCTGCAGTGCGTTGGACACCCACGCGGTGGCCGGGTCGGTGTCGATCGCGGCAGCCGGTGAGGTGGCCGTCGCCACATCGGGCAGGGCGGTGGCATCCGAGGATGAACTCGACGCGGTGACGCGGCCGCCGGTCCAGCCGCCGTAGACCGTCTCGGCGCCGGGCACCGGGTAGTCGGGCACCCGGTTGTAGGTGTGCCGGGCATCGCCGGGCGCGCGGATGGCTGATGAATGCAGATCGACACGGCCGTAGTCGGTTTCGCGGGCCAGCGGGGTGTCGGTGACGGTGACCAGCGGCGTCGGCAGGCCCGCCGCGCGTGCGTCGGCCGTCATCAACATCGGCCCCAGCGGGGGCTGGTTCAGCAGACGGCGCCGCTCGTCGAGGCGCAGCAGTACCTCGGGACCGCCGTCGACCCGCGCCAGCCGGTCGGTGTCGGCGAAGTACGGCGCAGTCGAACCCGCCGCATCGACCCGGTAGATCTGCACCGCCGGATAGCGCGGGCGCAACCCGCTGTCGTTGACGAACCCGGCCAGCGTGCCGGGGCCGACGGGTTCGCCGAACTCGGCCACCTCGGTCAAACCCGCCGACCCCGCGATCGCGCGGTGCACCAGGATCGGCCGCGCCGACCGCGACGATTCCGGGTCCAGGTCGTTGCGCACCACCACATGCGAAATACCCTGTCGGGCAAGGGTATCGGCCAGTCCGGCGGAGGGCCGCCCGGCGGCGAAGAGGCGCTGCACCGAGTCCAGCGCACGGATGGTCTGCGGCGGTGTCAGCGGGATCGAGTCGCGGACCCCCCAGGCGCTGGAGCCCAGCACCTGCAGCGGCTCGTCGTGGCTGGTGCCCCACACCTGGGTGGCGAACGGCGCGCCCGGCACCACCAGCACCCGGCCGCTGCGGTGTTCGGTGAGCCAGTCGGCGGCCCGGTGCCAGTAGTCCGGAATCGCGCTGAACGTGCCCGGCGGGGTCAGCCGGCCACTCCACGCCAGCGAACCGCTGACCAGCAGCGCGATCAGCGCCACGATGCCGACGGCGACTCGGCGGTCGCGCTCGGGGTGCGCGAAGGCGCCGAGCCACACCGACCTCGGCGCGCTGCCGGGCAGCGGGATCCGGCCCAGGAGCTGGGCGAAACCCAGTACCAGCGGGATCCGCACCACCGGCCCGACTTTGTGCACGTTGCGCAGTGGCGTACCGCCGGCATCCAGGAACGCCTGCACCTGATGGGCGATCGGAGAACCCAGCCCGCCGCTGTAGCCGATCGCCAGCAACACCACCCCGACCAGCAGCATGGTCACCAGCCGGCCCCGCGCCGGCATCGCCGGGGCGGCCAGCCCGGCCAGGCCCGCCGCCGCGACCAGGCAGGTGCCCAGGATCGCGACCGAGCCGGTGACCAGTGGAGCGCCCGCCGTCGCGGTGGGCGCCACGAACGGCGTCCAGCTGTCGGTGCCGCGCAGCAGCTCCACCAGTGAGGACCATTGGGTGGTCACCCCGGAGGATTCGATGAAATCCAGGAACGGCGGACTGACGTCGCGCAGCTGACTCAGCGCCACCACCCACCACAGCGCCGCGACCAGCACAGCCGGCACCAACCACCCCACGTACCGCAGCCACCGCTTGTTCGGACGGTGACACGCCAGCCAGATCACCGCCGGCAGACAACCTGCGGCCGTCGCGATCGCGTTCACCGCGCCCATCAGCGCCACCGCCAGCGCGGCCTGCCCGGCCAGCACCCGCACCGAACGGGCCGACGTGCCCTGCACTGCCCGGATCGTCGGCAACAACACCCACGGCGCCAGCATCATCGGCAACGTTTCCGACGAGATGGACCCGACAGTGGTCAGCACCCGCGGTGACAGGGCGAACGCGACCGCGCCCAGCACCCGCGACGACGGGCTGCCGATACCCAGCGCTTCGGCGACCCGCAGCAGCCCCCAGAACCCGACGGTCAGTAACAGCGCCCACCACAACCGCTGGGTGACCCAGCCGGGGAGCCCCAGTAGGTGGCCGGCCAGGAAGAAACTGCCGTGCGGGAACAGATAGCCGTACGCCTGGTTCTGGGACTGGCCGAACGGCAGTTCGCTGTTCCAGAGGTTGGTGGCGCGGGCCAGGAACCGCAGCGGGTTGGCGGTGAGGTCCAGCTTGGTGTCGGGCGAGACCTGCCCGGGGGACTGCGCGAAGGTCAAAACCAGCGAGACGGCCCCGACGAGCAGCAGCCAGCGACGCGACTGGGGCGCTGCCTGGCTAGCTGCGGTTACCGTACTCGACCCGGTTGAGCACCGACGACGACGGATCGCCCCCGGGCAGTGGCGGTTTCGTGTCCTGCTGGACCATCAGGGTGATTCCGAAGATCGCGGCCGCGCCGAGCAGCAGACCAACTACCACGCTGGCCGCGGCCGGCACGATGATCCGGTTCATAGCGGCCAACCTAGCAGAACGGCGGTCCCAGCCCGGGGCTCCGGGCAGCGGTCGCACCCGCACCCGCGCAGTGAAATGCCTCGTGACAGCATGTCCGGATGGCTTTTCCGCGCGCTCTGTTCGTTCTGGTTGCGGTATCCACGCTGGTCGCGGCCTGTCACGGCGGCACCAAGAGCGGGTCCTCCTCGACCACTGCCACGCCCGGCAGCACCGCCCCGACCAGCTCGACGACACCGGCCGCCGCGTCCGGACCCCGGGTGTGTGCCGATCCCAAGGATGTGCCCGCAGCGATACCCAACCTGCGTGACAAGTTGGCCCAGCTGCTGATGGTCGGGGTGAAAGACGCCGCCGACGCCAAGGCGGTGGTCACCGAATTCCACGTCGGCGGCATCATCATCGACAGCGACACCGACCTGACCATGCTGCCCGGCCCGCTGGCCGAGATCGCCGCCGTCGCGACACCGTTGCCGCTGGCGGTCGGCGTCGACGAGGAGGGCGGTCGGGTCTCCCGGTTGCGCACGCTGCTGGGCGGCCGGGGTCCCACGGCCAAAGAGATGGGTCAGACCCTGACCCCGCAGCAGGTTCACGATCTGGTGTTCGAGCGTGGCCGCAAGATGAAAGAGCTGGGTTTCACCATCGATTTCGCGCCGGTGGTCGACGTCACCGATGCCCCGGACGACACGGTGATCGGGGACCGCTCGTTCGGCCCGGACCCGGCCAAGGTCACCGAGTGGGCCGGTCAGTACGCGCAGGGTCTGCGGGACGCGGGGCTGCTGCCGGTGCTCAAGCACTTCCCCGGTCACGGGCATGGCTCCGGCGATTCGCACACCGGCGGGGTCAGCACCCCGCCCCTGCAGGAGCTGGTCGGCAATGACCTGGTGCCCTACCAGACGTTGCTGGCCAAGTCGCCGGTCGGGGTGATGGTCGGTCACATGCAGGTTCCGGGTCTGACCGGCACCGATCCGGCCAGCCTGAGCAAGCCCGCGCTGGACCTGTTGCGCAGCGGCACCGGCTACGGCGGCCCGGCCTTCGACGGCCCGGTCTTCAGCGACGACCTGTCCAGCATGGCCGCGATCTCCGACCGGTTCCCCGTGCCCGAGGCGGTGCTGAAGACGCTGCAAGCCGGCACCGACGTCGCGCTGTGGATCACCACCAAAGAGGTGCCTGCGGTCTTGGACCGCCTCGAGCAGGCGGTGAACGCCAAGGAGCTGTCCATGGAGTCGGTCAACGCATCCCTGGTGCGCGTGGCCACGATGAAAGGCGTCAAACCAGGCTGTGGCCGTTAGCCGGTCTAAAATACCCGGACTGGTCAGAGAGGCGCAGCGCAATGGCAGGTGGTACCAAACGGTTGCCCCGTGCCGTGCGCGAACAGCAGATGCTGGACGCTGCCGTCCAGATGTTCTCGGTCAACGGCTATCACGAGACGTCCATGGATGCCATCGCCGCCGAGGCGCAGATCTCCAAACCGATGCTGTACCTGTACTACGGCTCCAAAGAGGATTTGTTCGGCGCGTGCCTGAACCGTGAGATGAACCGGTTCATCGGCGCGTTGCGCGCTGACGTGGATTTCACCCAGAGTCCAAAAGACCTGCTGCGCAACACCATCAGTTCGTTCCTCAGATACATCGACGAGAACCGCGCGTCGTGGATCGTGATGTACACCCAGGCCACCAGCTCGCAGGCGTTCGCGCACACGGTACGCGAGGGCCGCGAGCAGATCATCGAACTGGTGGCGGGATTGGTCCGCGCCGGCACCCGCAGCCCTGCCACGGATACCGAAATCGACATCATGGCAGTGGCTTTGGTGGGTGCGGGGGAGGCGATCGCCAACCGGCTGAGCACCGGCGACACCGATGTCGACACCGCGGCCCAGATGATGATCGATCTGTTCTGGGCGGGGTTGCGCGGCGCCCCGGCCGATCGTGACGCCGGCACCAGCTAGGTCTGGGTTCGCACCCCGACGCGACCTCGACTTCTTCTGTGCCGTCGTCATCGTCGGGCTGCTGGCCGGCCTGGCCGGGTTGGCGACGACGGTGGTGCTGCGGTCGGTCGAACACCTCACGTATCACTACACTTTCGGTTCGCTGTTGGACGGCATCACCGGCAGCAGCGCGGTGCGTCGGGCACTCGCGCCGATGATGGGCGCGGGGTTGGCCGGCCTGGGGTGGTGGCTGCTGCGCCGGCGCGCCGGGGTGCCACCGCTGGCCGGGACCATCGCCCGCCATGAGCGAATCCCACGTCTTACCTGGAGCGTCGACGCGGTGCTGCAGATCGTGCTGGTCGGCTCGGGTGCCTCGCTGGGCCGGGAGGGCGCGCCGCGCCAATTCGCCGCTGTGTTGAGCGATTTGGGCACCGGGTGGCTGCGAAGGTTGTCGCCGGGCGACCGCGAGATCCTGCTGGCGTGTGCGGCCGGGGCGGGGCTCGGTGCGGTCTATGCGGTGCCGCTGTCCGGGGCGCTCTTCACCCTGCGCATCATGCTGAACACCTGGCGGTTACGGGCGATGGGCGCGGCGTTGCTCACCTCCGCGCTTGCTGTGGCGGTCGGCTCGCTGCTCACCCATAACCGTCCCGAGCTGGATTGGCCACGCGCCGAATCGAATTATCTCCTCAGTGCGCATGCGCTGGCATTGGTGCCGGTGGCTT
Organism: Mycobacterium sp. NGS24; assembly: GCF_059813065.1. Taxonomy (NCBI): domain Bacteria; kingdom Bacillati; phylum Actinomycetota; class Actinomycetes; order Mycobacteriales; family Mycobacteriaceae; genus Mycobacterium; species Mycobacterium sp. NGS24. The sequence goes on along the minus strand of NZ_JCALDW010000024.1, from coordinate 46,682 downwards.
TCGCGGTGGGATGGGTCTTCAACACAATCATCGCTGCGGCGCGGCCGGCCACCCTCATCCGGTCGTGGCTGCTGATCCCGGGACTCGCCGCCGCCGGACTGCTCACCGGAATCTGCTCCCACTGGTGGCCGCAGCTGCCCGGCAACGGCAGGAGCATCCTGTCGATCAGCCTGGCCAGCGGGCTGACGCTGGCGTCGGCGGCGGTGCTCCTGGTGTTGAAACCGCTTCTGACAGCGCTGTTTCTGCGGGCCGGAGGTGCCGGCGGCCTGCTCACGCCGTCCCTGGCCACCGGGGCGGCGGCGGGTACGGTGTTGGTGCTGACGCTGAATGCGGTGTTCGGGACGCACTGGCACGGCCCGGTCAATTCGCTCTGCGGGGCCGCCGGCGTGCTGGCGGTCACCCAGGGCTCACCGGTGTGGGCGGCGCTGTTCGTCTGGGAACTGGCGCACCCGCCGATCCGGATGCTGTTGGCCTTCGCGGTGACCGCCGTCGGCGCCCACGCGCTTTAGACATTCGTGCTCGGACGCCGACTGCCGCACCGCGACCAGCGTGCGGGGTGAACCCGGGCTAGAGCGGCCTCAGCGACCCGGTCAGGTGCGGGTAGCCCTTGGACAGGTTGCGCAGGGACAACTCCCAGCCGCCCTCAGCTTCCTCGACGTACAACCCCACGCTGGCCGGCAGCAGGATCGGTTTGCCGAAGCGCACCGAATACCGCACCGCATCCGGCACTTTGTTCTCGATGTTCGCCAAAACCGCTGCTGCACTGAACATTCCGTGCGCGATGGAGGTCGGGAAACCGAACAGTTTGGCGGCGAGGCCGCTGGTGTGGATCGGATTGAGGTCACCGCTGACCACCGCGTAGCGCCGGATCTGGCTGGGCGAAATCCGCAACACCGTCGACGCCGGGGGCAGCTTGGGCTGCTTCTGCGGCGGCGGTTTGGGTTCGTCGGACAGGCTGGTGCGCTGCTGGTCCAGGAAGGTGGTCACCTGGTGCCAGGCCAGTTCGTTGCCGACGTGGACGTCCGTCAACAGGTCGACCAGCAATCCCTTGCGGTGCTCCCGCAGGTTCTCGGCGTGGACCTGCACGCTCACCGTGTCGGTCACCGCGATCGGCCGGTACTGGGTGATCTCGTTCTCGGTGTGCACCGATCCCATTGCGGAGAACGGGAAGTCGAACCCGCTCACCAGCGACATGATCGACGGGAAGGTCAGCGCGAAGGGGTAGGTCAGGGGCACGTTGTTGCCGTACCGCAACCCGGTGACCGCGGCGTAGGCCGCCACATTGGACTGGTCGATCGACAACTCCTCGACCGTCACGGTGCGGTCGGGCAGCTTGTCCGAGCGGGGCACCACCGGCAGCGCCCCGGCCACCGCGCGCAGCATGTTCGTCAGACCGCTTGGTTGACTCATCTGGATCAAGCCCCGATCATGGCTTGGCCGCAGACGCGAATCACGTTGCCGGTCACCGCATTTGACGCCGGGTTGGCGAAGTAGGCGATGGTCTCCGCCACGTCGACGGGCTGACCGCCCTGCAGCAACGCGTTCAACCGGCGACCCACCTCGCGGGTGGCCAGCGGGATGGCCGCCGTCATCTGGGTTTCGATGAAGCCCGGTGCCACGGCGTTGATCGTGATGTCCTTCTCGGCGAGCACCGGTGCCAGCGCCTGGGTGAGGCCGATCATGCCGGCCTTGGTGGTGGCGTAATTGGTCTGACCGCGGTTGCCGGCGATCCCGGCCATCGACGACAGGCCGACTACCCGGCCGCCCGCACCGATCGTGCCGCCGTCGATCAGGCCTTCGGTAAGCCGTTGCGGGGCAAGCAGATTGACCGCCTGGACCGAGTCCCAACGCCCGTCGTCCATGTTGGCCAACAACTTGTCGCGGGTGATCCCGGCGTTGTTGACCAGGATGTCGGCGTGGCCACCGTGGTGATCGCGCAGGTGTTCGGTGATCTTGTCGACGGCGTCCTCCGCGGTCACGTCCAGCCACAGCGGGGTGCCGCCGACGTTGTTGGCGGTTTCGGCCAGGGCCTCCTCGGCGGATTCGACGTCGATCGCGACGACGCGGGCACCGTCGCGGGCGAACACCTCGGCGATCGTGCGACCGATGCCGCGCGCGGCCCCGGTCACCACGGCGACCTTGCCGTCCAGCGGCTTGTCCCAGTCGGCCGGCGGCGTGGCATCCTCGGCTCCGACGTAGAAGACCTGGCCGCCGACGTAGGCGGACTTGGCCGACAGGATGAACCGGGCGGTGGATTCCAGCCCGGTGGCCGCCGGCTTGGCGTCCGGCGCCAGGTACGCCAGGTTCACGGTGGCCCCGTTGCGGACCTCCTTACCCAGCGACCGGGTGAACCCCTCCAGCGCGCGTTGCGCGATGCGTTCGTCGGTGCTGCTCGCGGCCTCCGGCGTGGTGCCGATCACGAGCACGCGCGCGTTCGGTTCGAGATTGCGCAGCAACGGCGTGAAGAACTCGTGCAGCGCCTTGAGGTCGGCCGGTTTGGTGATGCCCGTGGCGTCGAACACCAGGCCGGCGAACTTGTCCGCCCAGCGACCGCCCAGATTGTTGCCGAGCAGATCGTAGTCGCCGTCTAGCGCCGCCCGCAGCGGCTCGACCACCCGGCCCGCACCGCCGATCAGCAGCGGTCCGGCCAGCGGCGGGTCACCCGGACTGTAGCGGCGCAGCGGCTCGGGCTGCGGGACGCCGAGCTGCTTGGCCAGGAACGATCCGGGTCCGGAGTTGACGACCTGGGAGAACAGGTCCGGCGAACGCTTGGTGGCCACTGGGTTGCCTTCCGTGTCAGGGACGAACTTACTTCCGAGTAAGAACAGTGAGTAGTATTGCCTGCTGAGCCGGGTACCCCAAAACTAACCCCCACACGAGCGCCGACACACGGAGAAAATAATGGCCACTGGAAGTTCTGAGTCGAGACAGCGCGTCGTTGTGCTGGGCGGCAACCGTATCCCGTTCGGCCGCTCAGACCGGAGTTATGCCGAAGCCTCCAACCAGGACATGTTCACCGCCGCGCTCGGCGGCCTGGTGGACCGGTTCGGGCTGAGCGGTGAGCGGCTCGGGGCCGTGATCGGCGGCGCGGTGCTCAAGCACAGCCGCGACTTCAACCTGATGCGCGAATGCGTCCTGGGCTCCGACCTCTCCCCGGAGACGCCCGCCTTCGACATTCAGCAGGCGTGTGGAACCGGCCTGCAGGCCGCCATCGCCGCCGCTGACGGGATCGCCGCCGGCCGCTACGAGGTGGCCGCCGCCGGCGGTGTGGACACCACCTCGGACGCGCCGATCGCGCTGGGCAACGAGCTGCGCAAGACGCTGCTCAAGGTGCGTCGGGCCAAATCCAACGTGCAGCGGGCCAAGCTGCTGGGCGCGCTGCCGGCCAACCTCGGGTTGGACCTGCCGGCCAACAGCGAACCCCGCACCGGGCTGTCGATGGGGGAGCACGCCGCCATCACCGCCAAGGAGATGGGCATCAAGCGCACCGACCAGGACGAGCTGGCCGTCGCCAGCCACCGCAACATGGCCGCGGCCTACGATCGTGGCTTCTTCGACGACCTGATCACGCCCTTCCTCGGGCTGTACCGGGACGACAACCTGCGCCCGGACGCCAGCGTGGAGAACCTCGCCAAACTGCGTCCGGTCTTCGGGGTCAAGGCCGGCGACGCGACGATGACGGCGGGCAACTCCACTCCGCTGACCGACGGCGCGTCGGTCGCGCTGCTCGCCAACGAACAGTGGGCTTCCGACCATTCGCTGTCGCCGCTGGCCTATTTCGTGGACGCCGAGACGGCCGCCGTGGATTACGTCAACGGGCACGACGGCCTGTTGATGGCGCCGACCTACGCCGTGCCCCGGCTGTTGGCCCGCAACGGGCTGAGCCTGCAGGATTTCGACTTCTACGAGATCCACGAGGCCTTCGCCTCGGTGGTGCTCGCGCACCTGCAGGCCTGGGAATCCGACGAGTACTGCAAGGGACGGCTGGGTCTGGACGCGGCACTGGGTGCGGTGGACCGGTCCAAGGTCAACGTCAACGGGTCGTCGTTGGCCGCCGGGCACCCGTTCGCGGCCACTGGCGCACGGATCCTGGCCCAGACCGCCAAGCAACTTTCGGAGAAGAAAGCCGAGCAGCAGGGTGGCGGCCCGGTTCGGGCGCTGATCTCGATCTGCGCCGCCGGGGGACAGGGCGTCGCCGCGATTTTGGAGGCCTGACGCGGCGCACTTGGGCCACCGAAAACATCCGAAAAGATTATTTTGTCGGAGTTTTGGTACTGGAGGCTGTGGGTATCCGTGGGTCCGGATAGCCCCGTGTTGTGGTCTGACCCCCCGACCCCGACGGCAACGCGGGGCAATCCTTGGTCGACCGCCGGTCAGCGGAGACGGGCGAACGAAAAGGGCCGCCGCTGGAATGAGGGGATCCAGCGGCGGTCTTTTTACATCCGGCCCGCGAGCCTGCACCCACGGCATCGAGACTGAACGTAGGCGCCCCACCCCGGCGTGTCGTCGGCGTCAGTTCAGTGTCGGCGCAACCGGGCTGAGACCCAGAACGCGAAAACCCCCGCCGAAGCGGGGGCTGTCACGCGAAGACCTGCTCAGAAAGCGGCTTCGTCCAATTCCATGATGTCGTTGTCCAGGGTCTCGATCACCTCGCGGGTGCTGGTCAACAGCGGCAGGAAGTTCTTGGCGAAGAACGCCGCCACCGCCAGCTTGCCCTCGTAGAAGGACCGCTCGGAACCGGTGGCCCCGGCGTCCAGCGCCTCGATGGCCACCGCGGCCTGGCGTTGCAGCAACCAGCCGATGATCAGGTCGCCGACGCTCATCAGGAAGCGCACCGAACCCAGGCCCACCTTGTACAGGCTGGTGACGTCCTCCTGCGCGGCCATCAGGTAGCCGGTCAGGCTGGCGGCCATCGCCTGGACGTCGGTCAACGCCTTGGCCAGCAGCGCTCGCTCACCCTTGAGCCGGCCGTTGCCGGCCTCGCTGTCGACGAACTTCTGGATCTCGCCCGACACGTGGGCCAGGGCCACACCCTTGTCCCGAATGATCTTGCGGAAAAAGAAGTCCTGCGCCTGGATGGCAGTGGTGCCCTCGTAGAGCGAGTCGATCTTGGCGTCCCGGATGTACTGCTCGATCGGGTAGTCCTGCAGGAAGCCGGACCCACCGAAGGTCTGCAGGCTCTCGGTGAGCTTGGCGTATGCCTGCTCGGAGCCGACCCCCTTGACGACCGGCAACATCAGGTCGTTGATCTTGGCGGCCAACTCCGGGGTCACGCCGTGCACCGCCTCGGCCACCGCCGCGTCCTGGAAGGTGGCGGTGTACAGGTACAGCGCGCGCAGACCCTCGGCGTAGGCCTTCTGGGTCATCAGCGACCGGCGCACGTCCGGGTGGTGGGTGATGGTGACCCGGGGGGCGGTCTTGTCGGTCATCTGGGTCAGGTCGGCACCCTGTACGCGGGACTTGGCGTACTCCAGCGCGTTCAGGTAGCCGGTGGACAGCGTGGCGATCGCCTTGGTGCCCACCATCATCCGGGCCTGTTCGATCACCTCGAACATCTGCGCGATGCCGTCGTGCACCTCGCCGACCAGCCAGCCCTTGGCGGGCACATCGTGCTGGCCGAAGGACAGCTCGCAGGTGGTCGAGATCTTCAGGCCCATCTTGTGCTCGACGTTGGTGACGAAGACCCCGTTGCGCTCACCGGGTTCGCCGGTCTCGAAGTCGATCAGGAACTTGGGCACGAAGAACAGCGACAAGCCCTTGGTGCCGGGTCCGGCTCCCTCGGGGCGCGCCAGCACCAGGTGGAAGATGTTTTCGAACATGTCGTCGGAGTCGGCGGAGGTGATGAAGCGCTTGACGCCGTCGATGTGCCAGGAGCCGTCCTCTTGCTGCACGGCCTTGGTCCGGCCCGCACCCACGTCGGAGCCGGCGTCCGGCTCGGTGAGCACCATGGTCGAGCCCCAGCCGCGCTCGGTGGCCAGCACCGCCCACTTCTTCTGCTCCTCGGTACCGAGGTGGTAGAGGATCTGCGCGAAGCCGGCGCCGCCGGCGTACATCCATACCGCCGGGTTGGCACCCAGGATGTGTTCGTTGAGCGCCCACATCAGGGATTTGGGCATCGGCATGCCGCCGAGCGCCTCGTCGAGGCCGGCTTTGTCCCAGCCGGCGTCCATCACGGCCTTGACCGACTTCTTGAACGACTCGGGCAGCGTCACCGAGTGCGTCTTCGGGTCGAAGACCGGCGGGTTGCGGTCACCTTCGGTGAACGAGTCGGCGACGGGTCCCTCGGCCAGGCGAGCCATCTCCGCCAGCATTTCGCGGGCGGTGTCGGCGTCCAGGTCGCTGAATTCGCCTTGACCCAGCGCCTTGTCGACGCCGAGCACCTCGAACAGGTTGAATTCCTGGTCGCGGACGTTGCTCTTGTAGTGGCTCACTACGGTCCTCCTCATTGAGAATGCCACCTGTGGTTGGGTACCAGGACTGGGCTCGCCTAAGTTACCCACCAGTAACGGTTCTAAATATACCCGTCGGTAACTTGATCGCAAGCGAGTGTGAGCTAAATTTCACCGGCTAACTAACCAACCAGTTGGGATGGCGCTGAGTGCATCCCTGGCAACCATCCTCACCTGCGACGATGATGGGTCTGATGAACAGTGTGGGGAGCGTCACGGCCCTGCCCGTGGTCGATCTACGAGCCGAGCCGCCGGTGCTGCGTGCGGGTCTTCGCGACGTCGCACACCGGGTCGGTTTCTGCTATCTGACGGGGCACGGCGTCCCCGGCGAGCTGTCCGCTCGGGTGCTGGATGCGGCGCGCCGGCTGTTCGGGCTGCCGCAAGCAGACAAGGATGCCGTCGCGATGGTGCGCAGCCCACATTTCCGCGGCTACACACGGCTGGGCGGTGAGCTCACCCGCGGCGAGACCGACTGGCGCGAACAGATCGACATCGGTCCGGAGCGCCCGCCCGTCGGAGGTCCCGGCCGCCCCGACTATCTGTGGCTGCAGGGTCCGAACCAGTGGCCGGCCGCGCTGCCCGAACTGCCCGGGATCATCGCCGAATGGGACGCCGCACTCGCGCAGGTGTCGCGCACGCTGCTGCGGCACTGGGCGGCCGCACTGGGCAGCCCGGCCGGGATATTCGACGCGGCCTTCGCCGAGGCCCCGGCGACGCTGATCAAGGTCGTGCGGTACCCGGCCAACCCGGCCGGTGCGCAGGGGGTGGGCGCGCACAAGGACTCCGGTGTGCTCACGTTGCTGCTGGCCGAGCCGGGCAGCCGCGGCCTGCAGGTGCGTCCTGCGGACGCGGCGGGCTGGGTCGACGTGCCCCCGCTGGACGGTGCCTTCGTCGTCAACATCGGGGAGCTGCTGCAGTTCGCGACGGGCGGCTACCTGCGCGCAACCGAGCACCGGGTGAATTTGACCGACGCCACCGCCGACCGGATCTCCGTGCCGTACTTCTTCAATCCTCGTCTGGACGCCCAGATTCCCGTACTGACGCTGCCCCCGGACCTGGCCAGATCGGCCCCGCCGGCGGTGCAGGATCCGTCCGACCCGATTCACCCGGTCTACGGCCGCAACGCCTGGAAGAGCCGGCTGCGCGCGCACCCCGACGTGGCTGCCCGGCACGGATACCGCGCCGGGTAGGCTGCGAAAACGAGAATCCCGTTCTCGGCTCGAGGAGCGAATGAAGTCCGGTGAACTCCCACAACAATCTGACCCCGACGTCGCTACGTGAGGCATTCGGTCACTTCCCGACCGGGGTGGTGGCCATCGCCGCCCACGTGGACGGGGTGCGGCACGGTTTGGCGGCCAGCACCTTCGTCCCCGTTTCGCTGGAACCGCCGTTGGTGTCGTTCTGCGTGCAGAACACCTCGACTACCTGGCCGAAGTTGAAGGACGTGCCCTCACTGGGCATCAGTGTGCTGGGCGAGGCGCACGACGCGGCGGTGCGGACGCTGGCCGCCAAGACCGGCGACCGGTTCGCCGGGTTGGAAACGGTGGTCAGCCAGAGCGGTGCCGTCTTCATCAAAGGCACCGGCCTCTGGCTGGAAAGTGCGATCGAGCAGCTGATACCTGCTGGGGATCACACTATCGTGGTGCTGCGGGTCAGCGAGGTCACGGTCGATCCAGACGTGGCGCCGATCGTGTTTCACCGCAGCGAACTGCGCCGGCTCGGCATCAAGTAGCTGCGCGGTCTAGGTCGGCGAGCGGTCGGCAAGTCTTTCCCGGAGACCCTGGATACGCTGCTCCATCTCGGCGGCGTCGGAGTCCCGACCTTCCTTGCGGGCCGCGTCCACCCGGGTGGAGAGCTCGTCGATCGCGGTCTTGATCTCGTCAATGCTGGTGGGATCTAGCATCCCCATCGCATACCCGAAGGCGCTACGGGCCTAACCCCGGCAAGTCTCAGCGTCGGAACAGCTTGTTGCCGAGCCACACCACCGGGTCGTATTTGCGGTCCGCGACCCGCTCTTTCATCGGGATCAGGGCGTTGTCGGTGATCGTGATGTGCTCCGGGCACACTTCGGTGCAGCACTTGGTGATGTTGCAGTAACCCAGACCGAAGTCCTCCTGCGCCATGTCGCGCCGGTCCACGGTGTCCAGCGGGTGCATGTCGAGTTCGGCGATGCGCATCAGGTAGCGCGGCCCGGCGAATTCCTGCTTGTTCTCGTCGTGGTCACGGATCACGTGGCAGACGTTCTGGCACAGGAAGCATTCGATGCACTTGCGGAACTCCTGGGAGCGCTGCACATCGATCTGGGCCATCCGGTACTCGCCCGGCTGCAGTTCCTTCGGCGGCGCGAACGACGGGATCTCGCGGGCCTTCTCGTAGTTGAACGACACGTCGGTCACCAGGTCGCGGATCACCGGGAAGGTCCGGATGGGGGTGACGGTGACGACCTCGTTCTCTTCGAACGTCGACATCCGGGTCATGCACATCAGCCGGGGCCGGCCGTTGATCTCCGCCGAGCACGATCCGCATTTGCCGGCCTTGCAATTCCAGCGCACGGCCAAGTCGGGCGTCTGGGTCTGCTGCAGGCGGTGGATGACGTCGAGCACCACCTCGCCCTCGTTGACCTCGACCGTGTAGTCCGCCAGCGCGCCGCCGGCCTCGTCGCCGCGCCACACCCGCAAGCTCGCGTTGTATGCCATTACGCTCTCCGTTCCGGATGCTCAGCGAGCTCGTCGTCGGTGTAGTACTTCTCGAGTTCAGCGATCTTGAACAATTCCAGCAGGTCTTGGCGCATCGGCACCTGCGGTTGCCGCTCGATGGTGATGTGCGCGTCGCCGTCACCCTGCGCCTCGCGGCATACCAGCAGCGTCTTGCGCCACCCCGAGTCCATGCCGGGATGGTCGTCGCGGGTGTGCCCGCCGCGGCTCTCGGTACGCTGCAGCGCAGCCCTGGCCACGCACTCGCTGACCAGCAGCATGTTGCGCAGATCGACTGCCAGGTTCCAGCCTGGGTTGTACCGTCGCTGTCCCTCGACCTGCACATTCTGGTATCGCGCCCAGAGTTCCTTCAGCAGCGTCAACGCCTTGGTGATCTCGTCCTCTTTGCGGATGATGCCGACCAGGTCGTTCATCACATGCTGCAGGTCCGACTGCAGCGCGTACGGGTTCTCCGGAGCCGAGCCATCGGTCGGCCCCTGGAAGGGCTTCAGGGCCCGCTCGGCGGCGGCGTCGACGTCGTCGGGCGAGACCGACGGACGGCTGCTCAGCGCCCGCACATAGTCGGCTGCCCCGAGTCCGGCGCGCCGGCCGAACACCAGCAGGTCCGACAGCGAGTTGCCGCCCAGGCGGTTGGAGCCGTGCATGCCGCCGGAGCATTCACCGGCGGCGAACAACCCCGGCACTTTGGCCGCGCCGGTGTCGGCGTCGACCTCCACCCCGCCCATCACGTAGTGACAGGTCGGCCCGACCTCCATCGCCTCCTTGGTGATGTCGACCTCGGCCAGCTCCATGAACTGGTGGTACATCGACGGCAGCCGCCGCTTGATCTCCTCGGCGGTGAGGCGGGACGCGATGTCGAGGTAGACCCCACCGTGCGGACTGCCGCGGCCGGCCTTGACCTCCGAGTTGATCGCGCGCGCCACCTCGTCGCGGGGCAGCAGGTCCGGGGTGCGCCGAGCCGAGTCGTTGTCCTTGAGCCATTGGTCGGCTTCTTCGGCTGTCTCGGCGTACTGGCCTTTGAACACCGGGGGGATGTAGTCGAACATGAAGCGGGTGTCCTCGGAGTTCTTCAGAACTCCGCCGTCACCGCGCACACCCTCGGTGACCAGGATGCCCTTCACACTTAGCGGCCAGACCATGCCGGTCGGGTGGAACTGGACGAACTCCATGTTGATCAGCGTGGCACCGGCCCGCAATGCCAGCGCGTGACCGTCGCCGGTGTACTCCCAGGAGTTCGAAGTCACTTTGAACGACTTGCCGATTCCGCCGGTGGCCAACACCACTGCCGGTGTCTCGAACAGCACGAAATTGCCGGTCTCGCGCCAATAGCCGAATGCTCCGGCGATCGAGTCGCCGTCTTTGAGTAGATCGGTGATGGTGCACTCGGCGAACACCCTGATGCGCGCGTCGTAATCGCCGAACTCGGCGTAGTCCTCCTGCTGCAGCGAGACGATCTTCTGCTGCATGGTGCGGATCAACTCCAGGCCGGTGCGGTCACCGACGTGCGCGAGCCGGGGGTAGGTGTGCCCGCCGAAGTTCCGCTGGCTGATCCGGCCGTCCTTGGTGCGGTCGAACAGCGCGCCGTAGGTCTCCAGCTCCCAGACCCGGTCGGGTGCCTCCTTGGCGTGCAGTTCCGCCATCCGCCAGTTGTTCAGGAATTTCCCGCCGCGCATGGTGTCGCCGAAGTGGGTCTGCCAGTTGTCTTTCGGGTTGGCGTTGCCCATGGAGGCGGCGCAGCCGCCCTCGGCCATCACCGTGTGGGCTTTACCGAACAACGATTTCGACACCACCGCGACCTTCAGGCCGCGTTCGCGCGCTTCGATGACCGCGCGCAACCCCGCGCCGCCGGCTCCGATCACGACCACGTCGTAGGCGTGCCGTTCGACCTCAACCATGAGAATTCCTCGCTAAGTTCTGTGATAGATGAATCGGCTTGTCAGCCAATAAATCTCAAGTCGGAGATGGTGTTGCTGGACACCAGCAGGATGTAGAAATCGGTGAGCATCAACGTGCCCAGCGTGATCCACGCGTACAGCTTGTGGCGGGTGTTGAGTTTGCTGATCTGGGTCCAGATCCAATACCGCACAGGGTGTTTGGAGAAGTGCTTGAGCCGGCCGCCGGTGACGTGCCGACAGGAGTGGCAGGACAGCGTGTACACCCACAGCATGATGACGTTGCCGAGCAGGATCACGTTGCCCAGGCCGAAGCCGAATCCGCCTGGCCCGTCGGGAGAGTGGAACGCGACGATCGCGTCGTAGGTATTGATGATGGAGATCAGCGCGGCGGCGTAGAAGAAATACCGGTGGGTGTTCTGGATGATCAGCGGGAACCGGGTCTCGCCGGTGTAGTGCACCCGCGGCTCGGCTACCGCACAGGCCGACGGCGACTGCCACACCGTGCGGTAGTAGGCGCCCCGGTAGTAGTAGCAGGTCAGCCGGAACAGCAGCAGGAACGGCAGTGTCAGCGCGGCGAACGGCAGCCACCAGACATGCGGCAGGATCTGCGGCCAGAACTCGCTGGCCTCCCTGCTGCAGCCCTGGCTGACGCACGGCGAGTAGAACGGCGTCAGGTAGTGGTACTTCTCGACGAAGTAGTGGTTCTGCTGAAAGGCGCGGAACGTCGCGTAAATGACGAACGCGGCGAAGCCGAGGTTGATCCGCAGTGGCTGCAGCCACCATCTGTCGGTGCGAAGCGTCTTCTGCCCGATTTTTGCTCGGGTGGGGGAAAAGACGCCGGAGTCAGCACGACTCGCCGTTGGTGCGCTCATCTATTTGTGTTCCTCTTCGAACGGGCTGTAACCGAAGGGTACACAGAAACGGTGCCCGATCTTTAGTCGGGCTTCGCCGTCAAGACCGGTTGTGACCTCCGACACCCTCGTCGTCGACATCGCGCCAAAAATCGCTGTCGTATTGGGTGTCGGGAATGGCGATCTTTTCACCGGATTGGTGCACGGTGGCGCGGGCGAGATCTAATTCGGCAACATCACTGTCGAGTAATTGAATGTCGCTGAGAATGCGGTCGGCGTCGATGATGATGCGACGTGTCGCCGGATTGTCTCCGTAGCGAGCTTTGAGTGAACTCACGCACCGCCGCAACCCGCCCATCAGGTCGTGCAGTTCAGCGAGTTCAGTGGTGGTGGACAAGAGATCTCCCCTGGGCTGAAGGTGGCACAAATCACAGTACGGCCCCGATACTAACCGCTGGCCCACCGACGTGTCGGCCAAGCAACCGCCCAGCAGACACAAAAGCCCGCGACACGGTGGGCGTGCGTGGGCTTCTGCGGCTGTTGACAGGCAGCGGCGGCTACTTGGTGATCGCGATCCGCTGCGCCTGGGCACCGGCGTACGCGCCGGCGACCCGCACGGTCAGCACGCCCGCGTCGTAGGACGCGGAGATAGCCTCCCCGGTGACGTGTGCGGGCAGCTGGAACGACCGGCGGAACGACCCGTACCGGATCTCTCGCAGGGTACGGCCGTCCTGCTCGTCGGCGTGCTCGTCACGGTGTTCGCCGTGAATCACCAGGCGACCCTTGTCCACCTCGACGTTGACGTCCTTCTCGACGTCCACCCCGGGCAGCTCGACGCGGACTACCGCGTCGTCACCGTCCTTCACGACCTCGGCGGCCGGGCTGAAACCGCTGGTCACCGGCTTGGCCCAGTCCGAATAGGCCGGACCGAAAAAGTCCCGCAACCACCGGTCGGTGTCCCACGTCGGACGCGACCACAAGGCGAGATTGCTCATGGATAACTCCTTGATCTTCGTTGTGAGTTTGCTGTGCCCGACGCTGTATCGGTCGGCTACCCGATAGAACATGAGTCGCCTACGCTTAAGTTCCACCTGGGTGTTCGCCCACCGCGAACGGTTGTCACACAGCCGGCTTTCAGCTGTGAGGACGCCTTGATGCGCGCGTCACATTCGGCGTCATTTTCGGCAACATCACCTTCGTAAGGTCGGGGACATGCCTGCAGCCGGAACGTCCGTGCGCCCTGCCACCCGGCAGGTGGTGGTGGTCGGCCACGGCATGGTGGGGCACCGGTTCGTCGAGGCGTTGCGCGCCCGCGACATCGACGGCGCCTGGAACATCACCGTGCTGGCCGAGGAAGCCGACGCCGCCTACGACCGAGTCGGCCTGACGTCCTATACCGAGAACTGGGACCGCAGCCTGCTGGCGCTGCCCGGCAATGACTACGCCGGCGACAACGCGGTGCAACTGCTGCTGAACACCCGCGTCGTCGAGATCGACTGCGCGGCAAAGGCTGTGGTGACCGCCGACGGCCGGCGGCACGACTACGACGCGTTGGTGCTGGCCACCGGGTCCTATGCCTTCGTCCCGCCGGTGACCGGCCACGACCTGCCGTCCTGTCACGTCTACCGCACGCTGGACGACCTCGATGCCATCCGGGCCGGCGCCCGGCACGCCGTGGCCGCGGGACGCGGCAGCGCCGGCGTCGTGATCGGTGGCGGCCTGCTGGGCCTGGAAGCCGCCAATGCGTTGCGCCAGTTCGGCATGCCGACGCATGTCGTCGAGATGATGCCCCGGCTGATGGCCCAGCAGATCGACGCGGCCGGCGGCGCCCTGCTGGCCAGGATGATCGGCGATCTCGGTATCGAGATCCATGTCGGCACCGGCACCGAATCGATTGAGGCCGAGGGTGATTCGATGCGGGTGCGGTTGTCCGACGGCCACGTCATCGACGCCGGCGTGCTGATCTTCGCCGCCGGCATCCGCCCGCGGGACGAGTTGGCCCGCGCGTCCGGGCTGCAGATCGCGCCGCGTGGCGGCGTCCTCACCGACTTGTCCTGCCGCACCAGCGATCCCGACATCTACGCGATCGGCGAGGTCGCTGCGATCGACGGTAAGTGCTACGGCCTGGTCGGGCCCGGATACACCAGCGCCGAGGTGGTGGCCGACCGACTGCTCGACGGGGTCGCGGAATTCCCCGAGGCGGATCTGTCCACCAAACTCAAGCTGCTCGGGGTCGACGTCGCCAGCTTCGGCGATGCGATGGGCACCACCCCGAACTGCCTCGAGGTCGTCGTCAACGACGCGGTGAACCGCACCTACGCCAAGCTGGTGCTCTCCGACGACGCCAAGACCCTGCTCGGCGGAGTGCTGGTCGGCGATGCGTCCTCCTACGGTGTGCTGCGACCGCTGGTCGGCAGTGAATTGCCCGGAGACCCCATGGCATTCATCGCACCCGCCGGCTCCGGGGACGGTGCCGGCGCCCCGGGCATCGGGGCACTGCCCGAATCCGCGCAGATCTGCTCCTGCAACAACGTCACCAAGGGTGACCTGAAGTGCGCCATCGCCGACGGCTGTGCCGACGTCCCCGCCTTGAAGGCCTGCACGGCAGCGGGTACCTCGTGCGGGTCGTGTGTGCCGCTGCTCAAGCAGCTGCTGGAGGCCGAGGGTGTGGCGCAGTCCAAGGCGCTCTGCGAGCACTTCAGCCAGTCGCGGGCCGAACTGTTCCAGATCATCGCGGCCACCGAGATCCGCACCTTCTCCGGGCTGCTGCAGCGCTTCGGCACCGGAAAAGGTTGCGACATCTGCAAACCCGTGGTCGCCTCGATCCTGGCTTCCACCGGTTCGGACCACATCCTGGACGGTGAGCAGGCCTCGCTGCAGGATTCCAACGACCACTTTCTGGCCAACATCCAGAAGAACGGCAGCTACTCGGTGGTACCGCGGGTACCCGGTGGCGACATCAAACCCGAGCATCTGATCCTGATCGGGCAGATCGCCCAGGACTTCGGGCTGTACACCAAGATCACCGGCGGCCAGCGCATCGATATGTTCGGCGCGCGGGTGGACCAGTTGCCCGCGATCTGGAAGCGCCTGGTGGACGCCGGCATGGAGTCCGGGCACGCCTACGGAAAAGCCTTGCGCACCGTGAAGAGCTGCGTGGGCAGCGATTGGTGCCGGTACGGACAGCAGGATTCGGTGCAGCTGGCCATCGACCTGGAACTGCGCTACCGGGGGCTGCGGGCGCCGCACAAAATCAAGTTGGGCGTGTCGGGCTGTGCCCGCGAGTGCGCGGAGGCGCGCGGCAAGGACGTCGGCGTGATCGCCACCGAGCAGGGGTGGAACCTCTACGTGGGCGGCAATGGGGGCATGACCCCCCGGCACGCCCAACTGCTGGCCGGCGATCTGGACACCGCGACACTGGTCCGCTATATCGACCGGTTTCTCATGTACTACATCCGCACCGCCGACCGGCTGCAGCGCACCGCGCCGTGGGTGGAAGCACTGGGTCTGGACCACGTGCGGGAGGTGGTCTGCGCCGACTCGCTGGGCCTGGCCGCAGAATTCGAGGCCGCGGTCGAACGTCACGTCGACAACTACAAGTGTGAATGGAAAGGCGTATTGGAGGACCCGGACAAGATGTCGCGGTTTGTGTCCTTCGTCAACGCCCCGGACGCCGTCGACGACACGGTGGTATTCACCGAACGGGCCGGTCGCAAAGTGCCGGTAGTCCTGGGCTTCCCGCGGATCCGCTGAGCAAGGAGAAAACTGATGAGCCGCACCGATATTCGAGTCTGGACCACAGCCTGCGACTACGCGCACCTGATCCCCGGCCGCGGGGTGGGCGTGCTGCTCGACGACGGCAACCAGGCCGCCTTGTTCCGCCTTGACGATGGATCGGTGCATGCCCTGGGCAACGTCGACCCGTTCTCCGGCGCCGCCGTGCTGTCCCGGGGCATCGTCGGGGACCGCGGTGGCCGCGCCATGGTCCAATCACCAATTCTCAAGCAGGCTTTCGCGCTCGACGACGGCAGCTGCCTGGACGACCCCGCGGTGTCGGTGCCGGTCTACCCGGTGCGGCTGACGGCCGACGGTCGCATTCAGATCGGTCGGTTTGCCGCGCGGTTGGCGGCCTAGAACCTCTGGTTCAGTCGATTTTGCCGACGAGGTAACGCTGCATCGTCGGCCCGATCGCGTCGACGACCTGCGACACCGTCATCGAGTGCAACGGCTCGGAACGCACCCCGTAGCGCATGATGCCCAGCCCCACCAGCTGCGAGGCGCACAGCGAAGCCCGAACCGCCACCTTGTCCGCCCCCAGCGTCTTCAGCAGCGGATTGAATACCGGCCCGATGAACATGGACTGCACGATCTCGGCGGTCTTGGCCAGCCCGGTGGACGCGATCGCGCTGGCAGCAAACGGACCCCCGCCGGCCGCATCCCACGTCGTGATGAGCATGTAGAGCGTGCGCCTGCCTACCTGATTGACACTGCCGGTGACGATCCGATCGATGAACTCCGGTGTGGCGAAGGGTAAACGCAGCATCTTCGCCACCGGGTCGAGGAGCCCGCGGGAGGGCTCTTCGTTACGGGCCATGGTGCCAGGATTACCTGGATATCACTAAAGATCAAGCCGCGCCGGTGTGGGGGCGCCCGGTCGGCAGCGCTTTGCGAGCGGCAGCACCCTGCGGAACCGGTTCGCCACCAGGCGGGCCAATCCGGGATGGGTGCCCAGCGGGGGCGTCACCAGGTCAGCGCCGCTGCAGTGCAACCGTTGTTGGAACAGCCCGTCGGCCAGCAGGTAGGACGCGAGCACCACGCGGCGGGCGCCCCGGTGGCGCGCATCGGCGACTGCGTCGGATACCGTCGGTGCGCCGACGGCGGCGAATCCCAACTCGACTGACGACCCGATGAGTGCCGACAACGACGCGGCCGCGCAACGCAGGTCGGCACGGGCCCGGGCGTCGGAGGTACCGGCCGCGGCGAGGATCACCGAATCGCCGGGACGCCAACCGGATTCCTGCAACACCTGGCCGAGCACGGCGATGATCTCCGGACCCGGGCCCAGAGCCGTGGCGACGGTCACGTGCGGGTGGCCACTGGCCGCGATGTGGGCCGGTAGGTCTGCGCGGACGTGGTAGCCGCGGGACAGGAACGCCGGCACCACGATGACCGGCGGGCAGTCCGGCGACCGGTCGGCCAGCCGCGACAGCACTTCGCTGGGCGTGGGTCCCAACACGTCGACGAACGCGACATGCACGCTGCGGTCCAGGAGTTCACCCACCCGGGCCGCGAGGTCGCCGATCATCGCGACGCCCGCGGACCGGCGGGTGCCGTGCGCCGCCAGGACCAGGTTCATGCGGCGTCGTGTTCGTTGTCGAGGGCCAACCGGTAACCGCGTTTGACTACTGTCGCGACGATGTTCTTGTCGCCCAGTGCAGTTCGCAGCCGCAGCACCGCGGTGTCCACCGCATGGGTGTCGTAGCCGTTGCCCGGTAGCACGCGCAGCAGCTCGGTGCGCGCGACGACGTCGCCGGGGCGATGGGCCAGGGCGCGCAGGATGGCCATTCCCGATCCGGACACCGTTTTGACCGAGCCGTCGACCAGGACGCAGGTGCCCCGGATGTCGACCAGGTGGCCGGCGGCCTGCACGCTGCACGAGCCCAATGTCGGCAGCTCCTCGGCGATGTGACGGGCCAAGGCGCCCAGCCGCATCCGTGCCGGCGACGAGGTCGGCACACCCCGCCTGATCAGGGGCCGGGATGTCACCGGGCCGACACACATCGCGTGCACGCCGCTGCGCAGCGCATCGAGCACCTGTTCTTCGATGTCCAGTTCGCGACTGCGTTCCAAAACCGCCGCCGCCGCCGGGGCCGAGGTGAAGCTGACCGCGTCGAACTGGCGCCGCGCGATGCCGGTGACCAACTGGTCCAGATCCCCGCCCAAAGGCGTTGGCTTCCAACGGTATACCCGGATCGGAATCACCTCGGCACCGGCGGCCTCCAGGCCGGCGAGGAATTCGGGGAACGGATCCCACCCGTCGGCGGCACCGTGCAGCTGGATCGCGATGCGTTTGCCGTCCACCCCGGTGTCGAGCAGGTAGTCCAGGACCTCTTGCGAGGACTCGGAATCCGGTGACCACTCCTCCCGCAGTCCCGCTGCGCGCAGCGCCCCGGTCGCCTTGGGTCCGCGGGAGATGACCCGCCCGCGCGCCAACGAGTCGAGGAGTTCAGCGGCCAGCCCCCAGCCTTCGGCGGCGGCGACCCAGCCGCGGAAACCGATACCGGTGTGTGCGATCAGGATGTCGGGCGGGTCGGCGATCAGGGACTGGGTGTTGCTGTGCAGTTCATCGTCGTCCGGCAGGGCGATCATGTTGATCGCGGGCGCACTGTAGACCTCGGCCCCGTGTCTGCGCAGCAACGCACACAGCTCCTCGGAACGACGAGCTGAGGTCACGGCAATCCGGTAGCCACTCAGTGGCACAGAAGGCTTCTGGGCCATACCAGTTGTGTATGCCCCGCAAGTTTCCGGGACGTTACCTGGCAATTGCTGCGGCATTGCCCTCACCTGCGTTCTCGGTCACAGCCGCCGGAACCGCGGTGGCCGGACGTCGCACGTACATCGCCCAGGTGAGCCACGCGGCCACCGCATAGCAGACCAGAAAAGCCCAGTAGGCCAGCGTTTCGCTGCCGGTGCGCAGGTAGGACTCGCGCAGTGCCAGGTTGATGCCCACGCCGCCGAGTGCGCCGACCGCGGCGCAGAACCCGATCAGCGATCCCGACATGGCGCGGGACCATTCGCGGCGGTTGGCCTCGCTCACCTCCAGTGCGCGGCTGCGTGCCTCGAAGATCGAGGGGATCATCTTGAACACCGAGCCGTTTCCCATGCCCGCCAGAATGAACAGCGCCAGGAAGCCCGACACATAGCCGGCCACCATGAAAGTGTCTGTACTGGACTGGTTTTCGGAACGACTGCTGAGCGTCACCAGTGCACCGGCGGCCAGCATCATGCCGCCCAGCACGGCCAGGGTGACCCGGCCGCCGCCGATGCGATCGGACAACCGGCCCCCGTAGATGCGTGCCAGCGAACCCAACAGCGGTCCGACGAAGGCGATTTGCGCGGCGTGCAGCGAAGCGTGCCGGGCGGTTTCACCGTGGTGTTCGAAGTTGACCTGCAACACCTGACCGAACGTGAACGCGAACCCGATCCACGAACCGAAGGTGCAGATGTAGAGCAGCGAGATCACCCAGGTGTGCCGGACGAAGAGCACAGCCCCCATGGTCTTTACCTGCACGCCGTGTTCGACGCTGTCCATCGATAAGGTCGCGGCGACACCCACGATCGCCAGCAGCACCAGGTAGATCGCACATACCCAGTACGGTGCCTGGTGACCGGCCGTGGCCAGGGCGAGCAGCCCGACGAGCTGGATCACCGCCACGCCGAGGTTGCCGACTCCGGCGTTGACCGCCAGCGCCGCACCCTTGAGGCGCTGCGGATAGAACACGTTGACGTTCGCCAGCGATGCCGCGTAGTTGCCGCCGCCCAGTCCGGTCAGTGCCGCGCACACCACGTACGGCCACAGCGGCAGGCCCGGATTGGCCAGCAACACGATGGTGGCCGCGGTCGGTATCAGCAGCACAAAGGCCGAGAACGCGGTCCAGTTGCGGCCACCGAATCGGGCGATCCCCAACGTGTAGGGGATGCGCGCACAGCCGCCGGCCAGGGTCGCTGTCGCGCCCAGGAGCAGCTTGTCCCCGGCCGAGAAGCCGTAGACCGCTGTGGGCATGAACAGGACCATCACCGACCACAGCGACCATATCGAGAAGGCGACGTGGTCACCGGCCATGGTGCACAGCAGATTGCGGCGAGCGACCGCTTTGTCGCCGGCTTCCCACGCCGTGACGTCTTCAGGATTCCAGTCGGTGAGGTGATGCTCGCGACCCATCAGGATGTGCACCTTTCCAGGCGCACGTGGCGGCGCCGTCAGCTCAAGAGGCTTGCGCCGCTGTCGGTTTCGATGCTCACATCGGTGGCGTAAACCAGTCAACTCCACAGGACCGATATCGCCTGAAAGTTGAGTCTCAGTTCTCTGGCAGGACACTGATAGTCCGAGCGACGTCGCTATACATAGGCCAGGCCCGCGCGCGGGTGACCAGTGGCCCGAAGGGGCTTGCGGACGTAGGCCACCCAGGTCAGCAGTGCGGCACCGACGTAGAACACGACGAAGACCCAGCAGGCTGACGTGGCGGTGCCGCTGCTCAGATACGACTGGCGCAGAGCCAGATTGACGCCCACCCCGCCCAGCGCGCCGATGGCCCCGGCGAAACCGATCAGGGCACCCGACATGGAGCGCGACCACTGGCGGCGCTGCGTCTCGGCGAGCGAAAGGGAATGGCTGCGCGCTTCGAAGATCGACGGAATCATCTTGTAGACCGAGCCGTTGCCGATCCCGGACAGGATGAACAGGGCGACGAAGCCCATGACATAGCCGGCCATCACCGCCGAGGGCACAGGTCCATGGCGGTGTGCGCCGAAAGTGCTGACACTGACCAGGATTCCGGCGGCCAGGATCATCGCGCAGAAGACACCCAGGGTTACCCGCCCGCCGCCGACGCGGTCGGCCAGCCGGCCGCCGTACACGCGGGACAGCGAGCCCAATAGTGGCCCCAGGAAGGCGATCTGGGCCGAGTGCAGGGCAGCCTGGGCGGTGCTCTGCCCGCCGGCGACGAAGTTGATCTGCAACATCTGGCCGAAAGCGAAGGAGAAGCCGATGAAGGAACCGAAGGTGCCGATGTACAGCAGCGCGATTGCCCAGGTGTGCGGTTCGGCCAACACCGCACGCATGGTGTGCATCTCGATGCTGAACTGGGTCAGATTGTCCATGTACAGGGCCGCGCCGATGCCTGCGACGCCCAGCAATACCAGGTAGATCGCACATACCCAATAGGGTTCGCGGTCGCCGACCGAGGCGATCACCAGGAGTCCGACCAGCTGGATCATCGGGACGCCGAGGTTGCCACCGCCGGCGTTGAGGGCCAGCGCCCAGCCCTTGAGCCGTTGCGGATAGAACGCGTTGATGTTGGTCATCGACGAGGCGAAGTTGCCGCCACCGAGACCGGCCAACGCGGCGCACACCAGATACGGCCACAGCGGTAGACCTGGGTGGGCCAGCAACACGATGCTGCCGACGGTGGGGACCAGCAACACCAGCGCGGAGAAGATGGTCCAGTTGCGGCCGCCGAATCTGGCGGTGGCAAAGGTGTAGGGAAACCGCAGGCAGCCGCCCACCAAGGTCGCGGTGGCGCCCAGCAGGAATTTGTCGCCCGCGGAGAAGCCGTACACCGAGGCGGGCATGAACAGCACCATCACCGACCAGATGGACCAGACGGAGAAGCCGACGTGTTCGGCGGCCACCGACCAGATCAGGTTGCGGCGCGCGACGTGCTTGTTGCCGGCTTCCCACGCCGCCACGTCCTCGGGATCCCAGTCGGAAAGGGTGTGTGAACGGCGCGTGAGCTTGGCGAACACGAAGGACTCCTCATGGCTTGACCTGTTGCAGACCTGGTCGCCACGCTAGAAATCCTTTGTTGCCCGGGCGCTTCCCGCAGTGACCCCGGGCGGTGAACTTCCGCTCACCATCGTGCCGGTGACCGTGTGAGGACTACCAGACGTCGCCGTCGCGCCAGTCGCACATCAGCTCAGCGGAGGTGTCCAGGGTCACACTCACCGGCAGCAGGAACACCGTGCCGTCGTCGTCAGGTGTGCGGGTCGGACCCGCGGGGGCCAGCACCGACGTCGGACCGAGCCACGGCGCCCAGCCGCGGGCGGCATACAGTCCGCGAGCCGCGAGGGTCGAGCTCAGCGCACCGAGCTGGTAGGCGCGCGCAGCACCTGTTCGGCGCCGTCCAGCAGGGCCGTCACCAGGCCCTTGCCACGCCAATCCTCGCGTACCGCAACAGCTTCGAGGTAGCCGCAGCGCAACGCGCGGTCCCGGTAGAGCAACCGGCGCTGCACCACCGCGGCGTGCGCGATGATCGCGCCGTGGTGCCAGATCAATGCGTGCATGCCACCCAGCGCATGTTCCCAGTCGGTCTCGGCGAAGTCACCGTCGAATGCCTCGGTGACCATCCGGCAGGCGCTGTGCCGGGTTCTGTCGTCGAGATCAGCGGTGTGGACCAGGCGTGCGGTGTGCACCGTCCTTGTCTACCAGGATCCAGCCGCCGTCACGACCGGGGCCGCGCCCAGTGCAGACGTACGTACTGGCCGGGCCGCACCTGGGCGACCTTGTCGATGTCCTCGTCGACCACGACGCCGACCACCGGGTAACCGCCGGTGATCGGGTGATCGGGACCCAAGATGACCGGTAATCCGTTGGGCGGCACCTGGATTGCGCCACGGGTGGTGCCCTCGCTGGGCAGCTGCCGGTCCGGCCAGCGGTGCGCTATGGGGCGACCCTCGAGGCGCATGCCCACCCGGTCGCTGCGATCCGAGACCATCCAGACGGTGTGCACCAGGGCGTCGGGATCGACGAACCAGTCGTCCCGCGGCCCGGGCACCACCATGATGTCGACCAGGTGGTTGTCGATCGCTGCGACGGGCGCCTGGTCGAGCTCGGGGTAGTCGTCGGTGTGTTCGCCGACCGGCACCACGTCGCCGGCCTGCAGCGGCAGCGGTCCGATCGCCGACATCACGTCGTAGCTGCGCGAGCCCAGCACCGGTGTGACGCAGATGCCCCCGCGCACCGCCAGATAGGTGCGAAGGCCTGTGCGCGGAGTGCCCAGCGAGATCACCTCGCCGTCGCGTACATGCTGAATGCTGTTGGTGCCGAATACTTTTCCGTTTACCGTCGGCTCGGTGTCGGCGCCGGTCACGGCGATGTCCAGGTCGCCGCCGCGCACCCGGGCCGAGAAGCCGCCGAAGGTGACTTCGACGGTGGCCCGGTCGTCGGGGTTGGCGACCAGCCGGTTCGCCAGGGTATGGGACCGACGGTCAGCGGCCCCGGAGCGGCCGACGCCGAGGTGGGCCAGCCCGGCCCGGCCGAGGTCCTGGATGACCGCCAGCGGCCCGGTGCGCAGGATTTCCAGGGTGGTGTCCGTGTCCATGCCGACCTCCGTCACACGGCCCGGAACCGGACCCACGTGCCCGGGGTGAGCAGGGCCGGGTCCGGTCGGTCGATGTCCCACAGCACCGCATCGGTGCGACCGATGAGTCGCCACCCGCCGGGCGATCGCCGCGGGTAAACCGCGCTGAATTCGCCGGCCAGTCCCACCGATCCGGCCGGGACCGCGGACCGCGGTTCCGGGCGTCGCGGTACCCGCAGCCGTTCGTCACCACCGATCAGGTAGGCGAACCCGGGTGCAAATCCGCTGAAGCCCACCCGCCACCGGGTGCTGGTGTGGGCGTCGATCACCTGGGCCGCGCTGAGCCGGGTGAGTTCGGCGACCTCGGCCAGATCGGGGCCGTCGTAGCCGACGTCGATGACGACTTCGCGCGTCGCCTGGTGCGGGTGCGGCTGCGCGCCAGGTGTGATGCGCAGCGTGCGTAACCGCTGCCGGGTGATCGCCTGCCGCCGCGGCCCGTCGAGCTTGACCAGCACCGTGGTCGCGGCCGGGACGATGTCGACGACACCGGGCAGCCGCGCCGCACGCAGTGCCTCGGCCCACGCCAAAACGTCAGCGGTGCAAGCACATTGCACCAGCAACGCCTGGTCGCCGTAGTCCACCACGGCGTCGGGCAGGTCGCGGTCCCCCTCGATGGTAGTGATCTCCATCACAGTCATAATTCGACGGTAACGCCGCCGTCGGGCACTCGGCACTGAATGTGGAGCACTGCCAGAGGTGCCTTAGCGAATACTCAATCAGCCCAGGATTTTACCGAGCTGCGGGGGAAGTTGATCGGCGACGACGGGATAACTCAGCGGCGACGCAAACGCGATGGCGCCGGCCAGGTCCTTGCCGGTGAAGAGATGGCGCTGGCGGGCGGTGTTCTGCGCTGCCGCCACCTCGGGATCGGCCAGAATCGCCTGCTGTTCCTCCGGACTCTCCGTGCACCAGATCACCACATCGGCTGAATCGAGCACGTCCTTGATGTGATCGCGAGGGATCAGCGCGCGGTGGTCGGTGGTGTACGCCTTGATGCCGTCGGAGATGACCAGGCCCATCTGGGTGAGGAAGTCGGTGCGCCAGCCTTCCGCGGTCGCCACCACCGTGCCCTGCCACATCCGGCCCTGCATCAGCAGCGCCTTCCTGCCCTTCCAGGAGGGATTCTTCTGGCCGACATCGGTGAACCCGGCCTTGACGGCGTCCACCAACGACTTCATCTGGTCGGCCTGGAAGACGGCCTGACCGATCGCGGCGGCCTGGTCCTGCCACGGTTCGAAGAACGCGTCGCCATCGGACTGCGCGATAGTCGGGGCGACGGCCGACAGCTTCTGATAGGTGTCGGCGTCCAGGCCCGCGTTGGTCGCCACGATCAGGTCGGGCTTGAGTGCGGCGATCTGATCGACCTGAATCCCGTTGTCCAGGGTCAGCACGGCGGGCTGCGCCGCGCCGAGTTTGGGTTGGGCCCACGGCCAGACCGCGAAGGGCTGATCACCGAACCAGTTGGTCACCGCGATGGGCACCACACCCACCGCCAGCAGATCGTCCTGCTCGGTGTAGCCCGCACTGACCACCCGCTTGGGCGGCTCCTTGACGACGGTCTCGCCGAACAGGTGGGTGACGGTGACCGACCCGCCGCCGGGGGTGCCCGGCTTCGGCTTCGGGTCCGAACACGCCGCGAGCAGCCCGGACGCCGCGGCAACCTGCAGGAATCCGCGTCGACTCAGCCCGGTCACAGCGTGAGAGTAGCGCGTGTCTTCCTCGGCCGTCAGTCGCGTGGCCGCTGCTTGGGCGTGTGTCCCACCCAGGGGGAGTAGTCGGCGATCAGTTCCTCCTGCGGCGGGCGGGCCGCGGCGGGCACGTGCTGCAGGTTGATCCGGATCCGGTACCAGATCGAGCTGGGTCCGCGCATCCCGTCGACCAGGACGTCGGCGGGCTGCAGAAGTTCAGCCGCGGCCGGATGGCGGGCGCGCCAGGTGTCCAGGGCGGCCATCGCCTCGTCCCGGGTCTTGGTCCGGGCGACCTCTATCAGCGGCATCACCGACTGCCGCCGGCCGCTCTTGCCGGCGCCCCTGGGTGCTTTCTCCGGTGGACCGAGCTCGTCGGCCAGCGCCAGCAGCTTGTCCAGGCCGCCCTTCGCATCGTCCATGCCGGCCCAGGGATCGCCCTGCGCGGCAAACCGATCCGGGACGGTACGCACGGTGAACCGCTCGGGCCGACAATCGGCGACCTCGTCCCAGCGCAGCGGCATGGACACCCGGGCATCGGGGGTGGCACGCACCGAATACGCCGAGGCGACCGTGCGGTCCTTCGCGTTCTGATTGAAGTCGACGAATACGCCTTCGCGTTCCTCTTTCCACCACCGGCTGGTCGCCAGGTCGGGCACGCGGCGTTCGACTTCGCGGGCCACGGTCTGCGCGGCCAACCGCACTTTGGCGAACGGCCAGTGTGGGTGGATCCGGGCGTAGATGTGAAAACCCCGCGACCCGGAGGTCTTGGGCCACGCGGTCAGACCGTGGTCTTCGAGCACCTCGCGTGCCACCAGCGCCACATCGACGATGCCCGACCAGGACACCCCGGGCATCGGATCCAGGTCGACGCGCAGCTCGTCGGGATGATCGAGATCGTCGGCCTGCACCGGATGCGGATTGAGATCCACGCAGCCCAGGTTGACCACCCACGCCAGACCGGCGGCGTCGTGGATGACCGCCTCGTCGGCGGAGGTGCCCGAGGCGTAACGCAGGGTGGCCACGTCCACCCAGTCCGGTCGGTTGGCGGGAGCGCGTTTCTGGAACACCGCCTCCTCGGTGATGCCCTTGACGAACCGTTTGAGGATCATCGGCCGACCCCGCACGCCACGCAGGGCGCCGTCGGCCACGCTCAGGTAATACCGGACCAGCTCGATTTTGGTGATGCCCGGGTCGGGAAAGACGACCTTGTCCGGGTGGGTGACGGTGACCGGGCGGCCGCTCACTTCCAGCGACACGGGTTTGGTCATGGAAATTGATGGTAATTCGGGGGAAACCACTGGTCGCATTGCGACCTCCGTCACATATGGTGAGGACCATGCCTAGCCTGAGCGATGTACCCGGGGTCGGAAAACTTCAGCAGTACGTGGAACGCGGCGCAGCCGAACTGCATTACGTGCGCAAGATTTTTGAATCGGGCGCATTCCGGCTGGAACCGCCGCAGAACTATGCCGCGCTGGCCACCGGCCTGGTCAAATGGGGCGAGTTCGGCATGTTGCCCGCCCTGAATGCCGCCCGCACCCCGGACCGCGCGGCGTGCATCGACGAAGACGGCGAATTCAGCTTCAAGGAACTCGACGATGCCGCGCACGCCGTCGCCAACGGCTTGATCGACAAAGGCGTCAAAGCCGGCGACGGCGTCGCGATCCTGGCCCGCAACAGCCGCTGGTTCCTCGTCGCCTACTTCGGTGCGGCCCGCGTCGGTGCCCGCATCATCCTGTTGAACAGCGAGTTCTCCGGGCCACAGGTCAAAGAGGTCTCCGAGCGCGAAGGCGCCAAGATCATCATCTACGACGACGAGTACACCAAGGTGGTCAGCAAGGCCAAGCCGGAGCTGGGCTTCCTGCGGGCGCTGGGCACCAACCCGGACAGCGACGAGGACTCCGGCAGCGAGGACGAGACGCTGGCCGACCTGATCGAGCGCAGCAGTAAGGATCCGGCGCCGAAGGCCGCCAAGCACGCCTCGATCATCATCCTGACCAGCGGCACCACCGGCACCCCGAAGGGCGCCAATCGCAGCACGCCGCCGACGTTGGCCCCGGTGGGCGGCATCTTGTCGCACGTCCCGTTCAAGGCCAACGAGATCACCTCGCTGCCGGCGCCGATGTTCCACGCGCTGGGATTCCTGCACGCCACCATCGCGATGTTCCTGGGCTCCACGCTGGTGCTGCGCCGCAAGTTCAAGCCGCCGCTGGTGCTCAAGGACCTGGAGAAGCACGGCGCGACCGCCATGGTGGTGGTGCCGGTGATGTTGACGCGGCTGCTCGACGCGATCGAGGAGATGGACGAGAAGCCGGACCTGTCGAAGCTCAAGATCATCTTCGTGTCCGGGTCGCAGCTCGGTGGGGAACTGGCCAGCCGCGCGCTGAAGGATTTCGGTCCGGTGATCTACAACATGTACGGGTCCACCGAGATCGCGTTCGCCACCATCGCCGAGCCCAAGCACCTGGAGAAGAACCCGGCCACGTGCGGTCCGGTGGTCAAGGGCGTCAAGGTCAAGATTCTCGACGACAACGGCAAGGAGAAGCCGCAGGGCGAGGTCGGGCGGATCTTCGTCGGCAACGCGTTCCCGTTCGAGGGCTACACCGGCGGCGGCCACAAGGAGATCATCGACGGCCTGATGTCCTCGGGTGACGTCGGCTACTTCGACGAAGAAGGCCTGCTCTTCGTCAGCGGCCGCGACGACGAGATGATCGTCTCCGGCGGCGAGAACGTGTTCCCGGCCGAGGTCGAGGACTGCCTCAGTGGACATCCGGAGGTGGTGGAAGCTACCGCGATCGGTGTCGAGGACAAAGAGTACGGGCACCGGCTGCGCGCCTTCGTGGTCAAGAAGGACGGCTCCGACGTCGACGAGGACACCCTCAAGAAGCACGTCAAAGAGGAGTTGGCCCGCTACAAGGTGCCGCGGGAGGTCATCTTCCTCGACGAGCTGCCGCGCAACCCCACCGGCAAGATCCTCAAGCGCGAGCTGCGCGAGCTGGACGTCGACGACAAGGACGAGGCCAAGGAGAAGGCCAAGGACCTGGACGAGAAGTCCGATAAGAAGGGCTCGAAGAAGGGTTCGGACAAGGACTCCGCGGACGGCGACAAAGCCGAGGGCGACGAGGCAACGGACGACAAGGCCGACGACGACAAGGCCGACGACGACAAGGCCGAAGACGACAAGGCCAAAGCCGAGTGACGCTGCGGCGTTGCGAGTGAAGGCACGGCGGGAAATTCGGCAAAATAATCCCGCCACCTGTTCACTCCGGACGCCGTAGCTTCACGCTCGAATGGGAGTGTCCCCAAGTCGTTACGGGTCGCGGGGCAGGCCGAGCAGCCGCTCGGCGATGATGTTCAGCTGGACCTCCGAGGTGCCGCCGTAGATGGTGGTGGCTCGGCTGGACAACAGATAGTCGCCCCACTTGCCTTGCGGCTGTTCAGGATCGGCGATCGCCGCATCCGAGCCGAAGGACGACACCGCGAATTCGGCGTAGCCCTGGCCGGTGCGCATCGAGAGCAGTTTGGATATCGCGGCCGAGGGCATGGCATCGCCGCCCGCCAACGTCAGCAGCGTGGAGCGCAGGTTGAGCACCTTGGCGGCGTGCCCTTCGGCGATCAGCTGACCGGCCCGCTGCCGGGCGGCCTGGTCGAAGTGGCCGTCGCGCACGAACTCGACGAACGCCGGCAGGCTGGCCAAGAAGTTCAGGTCGCTGCCGCCGATCGAAACCCGTTCGGCGGTAAGGGTATTGCGGCTGACCTCCCAGCCCCGGTTCACCTCGCCCAGTACGCACTCGTCCGGCACGAAGACGTCGTCGATGTAGACGGTGTTGAAGAACTCCTGCCCGGTGAGCTCACGCAGCGGTGTGACCGTCACGCCTTCGCTTTTCATGTCCAGCAGGAAATAGGTGATGCCGTTGTGCTTCGGCGCGCTGGGGTCGGTGCGCGCCAGCAGCGCACCCCACTGCGAGAACTGCGCCGCCGTGGTCCAGATCTTCTGGCCGGTGATGCGCCAACCACCGTCGACCCGGGTCGCCTTCGTCGACAACCCGGCCAGATCGGAGCCCGCGCCGGGCTCGGAAAACAGCTGGCACCAGACCATTTCGCCGCGGAAAGTGGGCGGCAGGAACTGCTGCTGCTGTTTTTCGGTGCCGAACGCGACGATCGACGGGATGATCCACGCGGCGATGCCGACCTGCGGCCGTTTCACCCGCCCGGCGGTGAACTCCTGGGCGATGATCACTTGCTCTACGGGGCTGGACGCCCGGCCCCACGGCTTGGGCAGATACGGCAGCACCCAGCCGGCCTCGGCGATCGCGACGGTGCGTTCCGCGCGGTCCATGTCCTTGAACGCGGCCACCTCGGCCCGGATCTCGGCACGCAACTGCTCGGTTTCCGGGTCCAGATCGATGTCCACCGCCCGCATTCCAGTGGTGGTGGCGGTGTCCACCACCCGCTGCGGGTACTCCGAGCTGCGGCCGAAACCGGCGGCCAGCAGCAGCGCCCGGCGGTAATAGACGTTGGTGTCGTGCTCCCAGGTGAACCCGATGCCGCCGTGCACCTGGGTGCACCGCTGCGCCGCGGCCGGTGCCAGGGTCGCCGCCACCGCCGCGGCGAACGGGACGTGCTCGTCGGCACCGTCCAGGGCGCGTGCTGCGTCCCACACCGCCGCCGTGGCGCGTTCGGTGTCGGCCATCATCTCCGCGCACTTGTGCTTGATGGCCTGGAACTGACCGATCGGCCGGCCGAACTGTTCGCGGATCTTGGCGTAGCCGGAGGCGGTGTCGGTCGCCCAGCGCGCCACGCCCACCGCCTCCGCGGACAGCAGCGTGGTCATCAGCGCGTGGGCGGTGGTCATGCTCAGGTTGCCCAGCACCACGTCGTCGCCGACCTCGACGGCGTTGGCCCGCACGTGGGCGATGGGACGCAGCGGGTCGATGCTCGCCACCGGCTCGATCTCGAGCTGATCGGACCGCAGCACCACCCACTCTTCGCCGCTGTCGATGGCTACCGGCAGCACCAGGATGGCGGCCTGTGCGGCGGCGGGTACGGCGCGCACTTCGCCACGGATCACCAGGCCGTCGCCGTGCCGCGTTGCGGTCAGGCTCGAATCCAGCGCGTAGGCGGCGATGGCCGCCCCGCTGGCCAGCTCGGTGAGCACAGCCGCCTTGGGATCGTGCGCGGCGATCAGCGCACTGGCGATCGCCGACGGCACGAACGGCCCGGGTACTGCGCCGTAGCCGAACTCGGCGAGCACGATGGCCAGCTCCAGGACACCGAAGCCCTGGCCGCCGACCGCTTCAGCGAGGTGCACTCCCTGCAGACCCTGGTCCGCGGCGGCCTGCCAGTACGGGGGCGGGTTGGAAACCGGAGTTTCCATGGCCTCGTGCAGCACCTCCGACGGCGCCACCCGCGCCACCAGGGACCGCACCGAGTCGGCCAGGTCTTGATGTTCAGGGCTGATTGCGATCGGCATTGGTCGCCTTCCCGTGCGCGGTTTCTACCAAGCTAACAACCGGTCGGTTGGGTGGATCTCACGGCCAGCGTTTGGCGATCCAGTCCGCGATGGTGTCGGCCTGCTCATCGCGGGCACCGGGCGTGGTGAAGTAGTGGTCGCTGTCGATAGCGACGCGTGTCTTGTCGGTTGCGGCCAGCGCGTCGTAGATGCGACCCGCATCCGAGGGGAAGACGCCGGTGTCGGCCTCGGCGTTGATCACCAGCGCCGGACAGGTGATGCGGGCCAGGTGCGGCTCGGCGCGGGTCTGCGCCACCCGCAGGCTCCACATGCCCAGCCAATTACGCAGCGTGGTGGCCGCGGCGATGCCCCGCGCGGAGCGATTGGCCTTCGCCGGGGTACCGGCATAGCACGAATTCGCCTGCCGCTTGGTCGGTTCGATACTCGGGTCAACCATGCGCGGATCGGCCCAGGTGCGCTGCACGGTGAACGGGCGATCCGAAAAGCCTGCGGCGCCAACACGTTTGAGCTCGGACTCGGCCCAGCCGGTGATCGCGTGGTTGCGCGCCACCTGAGCGGCCCGGTAGCGCTCGACGAACTCCGCTGAATACGGCGGCCCGTTGTTCTCGTCGAACAGGTCCAGATCGGGATCGGTTGCGACGGGATCGTTTTCGTCGACGACGGCACCGTCCATCCAGGCGGTCAGCACATCCGGGCGGCCCGGGTGGGCCGCGGTGGCGACGTAGCCGTCGGCGGCGGAGAGTTCGGTGACACCGGAGGCGGGCCGCATGCCCGGCAGCGGAGTCACATTCGGATCCACCGCCTGGGACTGATAGGCCGCCATCAGTGACCCGCCACCTGAGTTGCCCAGTAGCACCACGGTGTCCACTCCGGCTTCGTCGCGCAGCCAACGCACCCCCACCCCGATGTCGACGAGTGCGTGGTCGAGCACGAAGCTGCTTTCGAAACCCCGAAACCTGGTGTTCCAGCCCAGGAACCCGATGCCGCGGGCGGCCAGGTATTCGGCGATGTAGTGCTCGGCGAAGTCGATCTGGTAGTGCGTCGCGATCATCGCCACTTTCGGACGGTGGCCGGCGGCGTGGTGGTAGAGGCCCTGGCAGGGATGACCGCCGGCGCCGGCCCGCGCTCCGGTGGGGGACGTCAGTCCGAGGAACTCGCGGACGATCTCACTCAAGAGCGGTCCTTCTCGCTGTAGATGGCGCGATAGTAGATGTTGGCCAGCGTCCGGATGCACGCCTCGTCGTCCGGAACCTGGTGACGGGTCAGCTGGATGTAGCAGAACTGGTTGAACATCGCCACAATCGCCTCGGCGATGAGTTGCGGATCGTCGTCGGGGCAAAACCCTTGCTGCTGAGCACGTCTGACCGACTCGGCAATGAATGAAAGCGGGATGGAACACATTTCGGCCCAATGCCGCGCGAAATCCTCGCTGACCATCGCCAACTGGGAGACGCTGATCACTTCTGCCAACCGGTGCCGGTAGGTGTGCCAGTGCGCGGCGGCCGCCTGGTGGGCACGGTCGCGGTCCGACAGGCCGTGCTCGGTCACCGCCATGGCCCGCTCGTTGGCCTCGTCCCGGAAGCGCAGCGCCCACTGGCGCACCATCGCTTCCTTGGAGTCGTAGTAGTTGTAGAACGACGCCGCCGAGCGTCCGGCCTCGGTGGTGATGTCGGCGATGGTCGTCGCCAGAATTCCTTTGCGCGCGATCACTTTTCGGGCTGCGGCATCGATGGCGGCCTGGGTCCGCCGGCCGCGGTCGGTGGGGTACTGGGGATCTGCCTGTTGCGCCGCCGTCACCAGCACCTCCCCGGAACCTGAATCTGATGTTAGATTCAGGTTTGGATCTTAGGTAGGGAGACGCATCATGATCAAGCCGAACAACCCCAACACCGAATTCGAACTCGGCGGGATCAACCACGTCGCGCTGGTGTGCTCGGACATGGCGCGCACGGTGGACTTCTACAGCAACGTGCTGGGCATGCCGCTGATCAAGTCGCTCGACCTGCCCGGGGGTGCCGGCCAGCACTTCTTCTTCGACGCCGGCAACGGCGACTGCGTCGCGTTCTTCTGGTTCGCCGAGGCCGCCGACCGGGTCCCGGGACTGAGCTCGCCCGGAGCGCTGCCGGGCTTGGGTGACATCACCAGCGCGGTGAGCACCATGAACCACCTCGCGTTCCACGTGCCGGCAGAGCAGTTCGATGCCTACCGGCAGCGGCTGAAGGACAAAGGCGTGCGGGTCGGACCGGTGCTCAATCACGACGAGAGCCCTATGCAGGTTTCGGCGACCGTGCATCCCGGCGTGTACGTACGCTCCTTCTACTTTCTGGATCCCGACGGCATCATGCTGGAATTCGCTTGCTGGGTCAGGGAATTCAACGAGGCGGACACGCCGGCGGTGCCCCGGACGGCGGCCGACCGCCGCCCGCCGGTGACGGCCGGGGTGGTATGAGCGAGGCCGCTCAGGTGGCGGCGTCGGCTCGTCCCGACAGTCCGTACAGGCTGGGGTGGGTCAGTTCGCCGACCAGCAACGTCAGTTGATCGACCAGTTCGTCCGGGTCGAGGCGGACGTCACCGGTCAGCCAGGCGCTGATCGCCTGCCCGACCCCGCCCACCGCGAAGTGGGCACCCATCTTGATGCGCTCGTTGGCGCCGATGTGCAGGGCGGTCGTCGCATGGTGACCGGACAGCAGTGCGAACAGGGCGGTGGACTCCGCTCGTTTGCGGATGACGACAGGGTCGGTGAGTTTGTTGCTGAAGATCAACCGGCCGATCCGGGCGTCGCCGGCGATTGTGCGCACGATGGTGCTCAGCCCGACCCGGGTCTGTTGCTGTATGGGTGCAGTGAGTACCGCGGCCTGCGTCTGTGCCGCGAGGTCGGCGATGATCCAGTCGAACACCGCGCCGATGAACTCGTCTTTGTCAGTGAAGTTCTCGTAGAAGTAGCGGGTGGCGACACCCGCCCGTTGGCAGATACCGCGCACCGTCACCGCGGACAGGTCTTGCTGATCTGCACCGAGCAGATCGAGACCGGCTGTCAGCAATTTCTGGCGTCGCTCGGCGAACCGAGCTGCCGCCCCGACGCCGCGGTACGGCCGGGCGGGCACCCCCCCACTATCCAAAGCCATCAGTTCATATTGACACCGCGGCCAGGTACCGACAAATATCTGGAAACACGGGTACGCACAATTAGCGGACCCCGCGGGACCGGAAAGGTCGTGGAATGGCCATCCTCGAAGGGGTAGCTAAGCCCCTGCAACACGTCGAGCGGACCATCGCGGAGCCGGCTCGCAGGGATCGAAGATCCGTCCCTAAGCGCCGGCCGGGCATCGACGAAGGCATGATGGGCGTCGCGCTGCTGGCTGGACCGGCCAACGTGATCATGCAGCTGGCGCGGCCCGGAGTCGGCTACGGCGTGATGGAGAGCCCGGTCGACAGCGGGCGGGTAGATCTGCACCCGATCAAGCGGGCCCGCACCACATTCACCTATCTGGCGGTCGCCACCGCCGGCAGTGACAGCCAGAAGGCGGCCTACCGGCGCGCGGTCAACCGGGTACACGCCCAGATTCGCTCGGCACCGGACAGCCCGGTGCAGTACAACGCCTTCGATCCGAACCTGCAGCTGTGGGTGGCTGCCTGCCTGTACAAGGGCGCGGTGGATGTGCACCGCACGTTCGTCGGGGAACTGAGCGAAGCCGACGCCGAGCGTCATTACCGCGAGGGCATGAACCTGGGCACCACGTTGCAGGTGCCGCCGGAGATGTGGCCGGCCGACCGGGCCGCTTTTGACCGGTATTGGCAGGAATCACTGGAGCTGGTGCACATCGACGACGCGGTACGGGAGTACCTGTACCCGATCGCCGTCGCGCGCCTGAAGAAGTTGCCCCTGCCGGGCGTGGTGACCGCGCTCCCGGAAAGTCTCGCGTTGCTGATCACCACCGGATTCCTGCCGCAGAAGTTCCGGGACGAGATGGGCTTCCCGTGGGACCGCACCCGGCAACTGCTGTTCGACCAGCTGATGACGGTGGTGCGCATCGGCAACGGATTGCTGCCGCGCGTCGTCCGGCAGTTCCCGTTCAACGTGTTGCTGTGGGATCTCGACCGCCGAATCAAGGCCGGTCGTCCCCTGGTGTAGCCGGCCGTCGGCCCCACGGCAGGAACGCGGACGTCGACGCCTGCCGGTCGGCGACGAATACCGCCTGACGCACGCTGCGCAGGACTTGCGCAGGGCGCGCATATGGTGTCGAATGGCCGATAATGAAAACCATATTCATCAACATGGTTGGCTGATGCATGTCTTGGATGGCGTCACCCCCTGAGGTGCACTCGACGTTGCTCAGCAGCGGGCCCGGACCGGGACCGTTGTTGTCGGCCGCCGCGGCGTGGACGGCGCTGAGCACCGAGTACACCGCGGTGGCCGACGAACTCGTGGCCACCCTGGCAGCGGTGCAGGGCGGGGCCTGGGAGGGGCCGAGTGCCGCGCAGTATGTCGCCGCCCACGCGCCCTACGTGGCCTGGCTGACGCAGGCCGGTGCCGACAGCGCCAGCGCCGCCGCCCAGCACGAGACGGCGGCGGCCGCGTACACCACCGCGTTGGCCGCCATGCCCACGCTGGTGGAGCTGGCGGCCAATCACGCGATACACGGCGTGCTGGTCGCGACCAACTTCTTCGGGATCAACACCATCCCGATCGCGCTCAACGAGGCCGACTACGCGCGGATGTGGGTGCAGGCGGCCACCACCATGGCGACCTATGACGCCCTCTCGGGTGCGGCAGCGGCGGCGACGCCAGTGACGTCGCCGGCGCCGGAGATCGTGCACGACGAGCACGAGCACGAGGACGAAGACGGCCACGAACACGAGGGGGAGGAGGGCCACGAGGGTCACGAGCACGGCGACCCGACCCAATTGGACTTCCTCGTCGCGGACTTGCTGCGCGCGCTGACCAACGGCCAGATCAACTGGGACCCGCTCGAGGAGACCCTCAACGGGGTCCACATGCATGACATCACCGACGCGACCCAGCCCATCTGGTGGGTCGCCCGTTCCCTGGAGTTCGGTCAGCAGTTCGAAACCTTCGTCCAGCAGCTGTTCACCAATCCCGCGGGGGCGCTGGAATACGTCGTCGAGCTCGCCGAATTCGATTGGCCGACGCACCTTGCGCAACTTGCGCCGTTGCTACAGTCGCCGCAGTTGCTGGCGGCCGCAATGGGTAGCGCCGTGGCCAACCTGGGTGCGACCACCGGTTTCGCCGGGCTCGCGGGGCTCGGTGCCATTCCAGCCCCCGTCGTCGCCGCGATCGTCCCCCCGGTCGCCGCCGCGCCGGTGCTGCCGGCCGTCGGCACCGCGGCCCCGTCCGTCGTCGCATCGGCGCCCGCGTCGGCCGCCCCGGCACCTACCACCGCGACGGCAACAGCCACGGTCACCAGTGCCCCGTCGGCGCCCCCGCCGGCTCCGGTCGCCGGCGGCGGCTTCCCCTTCCTGGTGGGCGGGGGACCCGGCGTCGGGTTCGGCTCCGGTATGAGTGCCGGTGCCTACGCCAGCAGAAAAGCGTCAGAGCCCGATGCGGCTGCCGTGGCGGCGGCCGCGGCGGCACGCGAGCAGGCGCGCCGGCAGCGGCGCCGACGGACGGCGCTGCACGAACACGGCAACGAATTCGCCGACATGAATGTCGACGTCGACCCCGACTGGGATGCCGAACCGGAGTCCTTCGCGTCGAACCGGGGGGCGGGGAAGCTGGGTTTTGCCGGCACGGTTCGCAACGAGTCGGCCGACGATGCGACGGGGCTGACCGCCCTGGCCGGCGACGAGTACGGCGGCGGCCCCCGGGTCCCGATGCTGCCGAACAGCTGGAACCCCGGCCGCGCGTAAGGTCGGCCCGGTGCGCAGTGACGGAGACAGCTGGGACATCACCACAAGTGTCGGATCGACGGCACTGTTCGTGGCAACCGCGCGGGCGTTGGAGGCGCAGAAGGCCGATCCGCTCGTCGTTGACCCCTACGCGGAGCTGTTCTGTCGTGCGGTCGGTGGTTCGTGGGCGGATGTCCTCGACGGCAGGGATCCCGACCACGAATTGAAGAGCGAGGACTTCGGTCAGCACTTCGTCAACTTCCAGGGTTGCCGCACCAGGTACTTCGATGCCTACTTCGAGCGCGCCGCCGCGGCCGGTGTGCGGCAGGTGGTCATCCTGGCGGCCGGATTGGACTCCCGCGCGTACCGGTTGCCTTGGCCGGAAGGCACCACGATCTTCGAGCTCGATCAGCCGCAAGTCCTCGACTTCAAGCGGCAGGTGCTCGCCGAGCACGGTGCGCAGCCGCGGGCCGAACGTCGTGAGATCGCCGTCGACCTCCGCGACGACTGGTCACAAGCGTTGCGGGACAAAGGATTTGACCCCGAACGACCTTCAGCCTGGATCGCCGAAGGTCTGCTGATCTATCTGCCGGCCACCGCCCAGGAGGCGCTGTTCACCGGGATCGACGCGTTGGCCGGTCCAGGTAGTCACGCGGCGATCGAGGAAGGCGCCCCGCTGCCCCGAGACGAATACGAGGCCAAGGTGGCAGCAGAACGCGCCGATCCGGATGCCGGTCAGCGTCCTTTCTTTCAGCTGGTCTACAACGAGCAATGCGCCCCGGCCACCGAATGGTTCGGCCGGCGCGGCTGGACGGCGGTCGGTACGCCGCTGAACGATTACCTGCGTGAGGTGGGCCGGCCCGTCCCCGGCCCGGACTCCGAGGCCACGCCGATGTTCTCCCGCATCACGCTGGTGAGTGCTGCGAAGTCGTAACACCGGGTGTCGAAAGGCGCCGCTGCAACGGTTCTGGCACCGCTCCGCCCCGCCGTTGTTAATGAAAACCATATTCAGTAAGCTGGGCGGCTGGGCGTCGTTCGGCCGCGAAGAGCAGAAGACTCGCTGGTCAGAGGGCTGAGACGGGAGTTGGTGTGGTGAAGCGCACGCAATTGACCGCCTCGACAGTTAGCTTAGGGAATGCTAACTTCGGGGGGCTAACGGGCGGAGTCTGCCAATGGAGATCTTAACCTCAGGTGAAGGCGGGGGCGTGGAACGCGGTGACATAGGTGGTCGGTCGGGCCTGTCGACGGGCATGGTTGCGGCCGAACCCCGACCCTCCCGAACCGACAGCAGGGTCGACGAAGACGTGATCAGCAGGTTCGCCACCTGCTGCCGGGCCCTGGGCATCGCGGTTTACGAGCGGCAACGTCCCGCCGACCTGAGCGCGGCCCGCTCGGGCTTCAGCGCGCTGACCCGGATCGCGCACGAACAGTGCGACGCCTGGATCGGCCTGGCGGCCTCCGGCGACACCTCCAAGCGTGTGCTGGAACAGATTTCGCGCACCGTGGCCACGGCCGGTGTGCTGCAACGACAGGTGGAACTGACCCCGGGTGCACTCGGCTACCGGTACGACACCGGCCTGTACCTGCAGTTTCGGGCCACCACCGCGGACGACTTCCACCTGGCCTACGCGGCCGCACTGGCCTCCGAAGAACAGTTCGCCGAGGCCTACGACATCGTCAGCCGCATCGTCGAACGCCGGCCCAAGTCGCGCGAGGCGCGCTGGATCGCGGTCGTCATCAATTACCGGGCGGAGCGCTGGTCGGACGTCGTGAAGTTGCTGACCCCGATCGTCAACGACACCGACCTGGACGAGGCCTTCGCGCACGCGGTGAAGATCGCGCTGGGCACCTCGCTGGCCCGGTTGGGCATGTTCGCTCCGGCGCTGTCCTACCTCGAGGAACCCGAGGGCCCTATCGCCGTGGCCGCGGTCGACGGCGCGCTGGCCAAGGCGCTGGCGCTGCGCGCACACGTGGACGAAGAAGCGGCCAGCGACGTGTTGCACGAGCTCTACGCGGCCAACCCGGAGAACCAGGAGATCGAGCAGGCGCTGTCCGACCCGAGTTTCGGGATGGTCACCACCACCGCGGCGCGTATCGAAGCCCGCACCGACCCGTGGAACCGCGACACCGAGCCCAGCGACGCCGACTTCGTGGACCCGGGTGCCCGCGAACGCAAGGCGACCCTGCTGGCCGAGGCTGAGGTGGCACTCAACGAATTCATCGGTCTCGACGAGGTGAAGAACCAGGTTTCCCGGCTCAAGAGCTCGGTCGCCATGGCGGTGCTGCGCCAGCAGCGCGGATTGACCGTCGCGCAGCGCACCCACCACCTGGTGTTCGCCGGCCCGCCCGGAACGGGTAAGACCACCATTGCCCGGGTGGTCGCCAAGATCTACTGCGGCCTGGGGCTGTTGAAACGCGAGAACATCCGCGAGGTGCACCGTGCCGACCTGATCGGTCAGCACATCGGCGAAACCGAAGCCAAGACCAACGCCATCATCGACAGCGCCCTGGACGGCGTGCTGTTCCTCGACGAGGCCTACGCTCTGGTGGCCACCGGCGCCAAGAACGACTTCGGCCTGGTGGCCATCGACACGCTGCTGGCGCGCATGGAGAATGACCGCGACCGGCTGGTGGTCATCATCGCCGGATATCGAGCCGACTTGGACAAGTTCCTCGACACCAACGAGGGTCTGCGGTCGCGGTTCACCCGCAGCATCGACTTCCCGTCCTACCAGCCGGCGGAGCTGACCGAGATCGCGAATCTCATGGCGCAGCAACGGGACAGCGTATTCGAGCCGGCCGCGCTGGAGGACATGCAGCGACTCTTCACCCACCTGGCGCAGACGTCTTCGCCGGACAGCAACGGGATCAGCCGGCGCAGCCTCGACATCGCGGGCAACGGCCGGTTCGTCCGGAACATCGTCGAACGGTCGGAAGAGGAGCGCGAATTCCGGCTCGACCACTCCGAGCAGGCCGGTACGGGTGAATTCACCGATGAGGACCTGATGACAATCACCGCACAAGATGTCGGCAACACCGTGGCCCCGCTGTTGCGCGGGCTGGGACTGTCGGTGCCGGCATGAGCAAGAACGACGCCGACGGCGAATGGGCGGACGACCGACGTTCGTTCACCTCTCGCACCCCGGTCAACGAGCACCCCGACAAGGTGGAATATCGGCGCGGTTTCGTCACCCGGCACCAGGTGACAGGTTGGCGATTTGTGATGCGCCGCATCGCTTCTGGGATCGCGCTGCACGACACCAGGATGCTGGTCGACCCGCTGCGCACCCAGTCGCGCGCGGTGATGATGGGCGTGCTGCTGCTGATCACCGGGTTGATCGGCTGCTTCGTGTTCTCGCTGATCCGGCCCAATGGGCAGGTCGGCAACAACGTGGTACTGGCCGACCGGTCCACGGCCGCACTGTATGTGCGGGTGGGCGATCAGTTGCACCCGGTGTTGAACCTGACCTCCGCCCGGCTGATCGCCGGTCAGCCGGTCAACCCGACCACAGTGAAAAGTGCTGAGCTGGACCGGTTTGCGCGCGGCAACCTGATCGGCATCCCGGGCGCCCCGGAGCGCATGGTGCAGAGCAGCTCCCGCGACGCGGCCTGGACGGTGTGCGACGGCGTCACCGGGCAGGGTGGGCGCGGCGCCCGCAGCACCGGTGTGACTGTTATTGCGGGACAACCGAAGACCGACGGCACCCGGGCCGCGGCGATCAGTCCGACGCAGGTGATCCTGGTCGACGCAGCCGCTTCCGGGGGCAACGGCACCTGGCTGCTGTGGGAAGGCAAGCGCAGCCAGATCAACCTGGCCGACCATGCGGTCACCAACGCGCTCGGCCTGGGCACCGAGGTGCCGGCGCCGCGGCCGGTTGCGGCCGGACTGTTCAATGCGATTCCGGAGTCGGCGCCGTTGGCGGCGCCGCCCATCCCGAACGCCGGTGCCCCGGCGGGCTACCCCGTCCCCGCCCCGATCGGCGGCGTGGTGGTGGCCTATTCGCTGGACAGGGCCGGCTCGGACACCTTCTACGCGGTACTGCCCGACGGTCTGCAGCCGATCTCGCCGGTGTTGGCCTCGATCCTGCGCAACACCAATTCCTATGGCCTGCAACAACCGCCGCGGTTGGCCGCCGACGAGGTGGCCAAGCTGCCCGTCTCGCGGATGTTGGACACCTCGCGTTACCCCGCCCAGCCGGTCACCCTGGTCAACGCGGCCAGCAACCCGCTCGCCTGTGCCTTGTGGAGCAAGCCGTCCGGCGCCGCCACCAGTTCCCTGACCCTGTTGACGGGTTCGGCACTGCCGGTGGCCGAGGGCGTGCGCACCGTCGATCTGGTCGGGGGTGGGGCCAAGATCGCGCTCACCCCGGGCACCGGATACTTCACCCAGACGGTGGGCGGTGGTGCGGCGGCGCCGGCGACCGGCTCGCTGTTCTGGGTCTCCGACACCGGGGTGCGGTACGGCATCGACAACGAGTCCGACCGGTCCGGGACCAACGGCAAAGCCGTTGAGGCACTTGGGCTGCAGTCGCCGCCATTGGCCATCCCGTGGTCGATCCTGTCCTTGTTCGCAGCAGGTCCGACGCTGTCGCGCGCCGATGCGCTGTTGGCGCATGACGGTTTGCCGCCGGACAGCCGACCGGGCCGTCCGGTATCCGCCGAAGGGGAGCCCCGATGAGCAGACTGATCTTCGAGGCACGCCGACGGCTGGCGCCGCCGAATGCCCGCAAGGGCACCATCACCATCGAGGCGCCGCCGGAGTTGCCGCGGGTCATCCCGCCGTCGCTGTTCCGGCGTGCGATGCCGTACCTGATCGGCATCCTGATCGTCGGCATGATCGTCGCGCTGTTCGCCACCGGCATGCGGCTGATCTCGCCGCAGACGCTGTTCTTCCCGTTCGTGCTGCTGCTGGCCGCCACCGCGCTCTACCGCGGCGACAGCAACAAGATGCGTACCGAGGAAGTCGACGCAGAACGTGCCGACTACCTGCGGTACCTGTCGGTGGTCCGGGACAACATCCGGGCCGCCGCCGCCGAGCAGCGCGCCGCCGCGCAGTGGTCGCATCCGGAGCCCGGGGCGCTGGCCGCGGTGCCCGGTTCCCGGCGCCAGTGGGAGCGTGACCCCCACGACCCGGACTTCCTGGTACTGCGCGCCGGTCGCCACTCCGCGCCGCTCACCACCACGCTACGGGTGAATGACATCGCCGATGAGATCGACCTGGAACCGGTGTCGCACAGCGCATTACGTAGCCTGCTCGACACCCAGCGGACCGTCGCCGACGTGCCGACGGGTATCGACCTGAGCAAGGTCTCGCGGATCAGCGTGCTGCCCGGCCCCGATGGCGGCGAGCCGGACGTGCACGCGGCGGTACGCGCGTGGATCGCCCACGCGGTCACCTGGCATGACCCGACCGTGCTCAGTGTCGCGCTGGCCTCCCGCAATCTGGAGAGTGCCGACTGGTCGTGGTTGAAGTGGTTGCCGCACGTCGACATTCCCGGCCAGGTCGACGGCGTCGGCCCGGCCCGTTACCTCACCACCGATGCCGACGATCTGGCCGAGCTGCTGGCGCCGGCGCTGGAGGACCGCCCGGCGTTCACCGGGCAGCCGGTCGACGCCCTGCGGCATCTGCTGATCGTCGTCGATGACCCGGACTACGACCTGACCGCGTCCACGCTGGCCGTCGGACGCGCGGGCGTCACCGTCCTGCACATCTCGGCCACACCGCCCAACCGCGAGCAGTACTCCGACCCGGAGAAGCCGATCCTGCGGATCGCGGGTGGCGGCATCCAGCGCTGGCAGACCGGCGGTTGGCAACCCTACATCGACTCCGCCGACGGACTGGGGGCCGAGGACGCGTCGCACCTGGCGCGTCGGCTGTCCCGCTGGGACTCCAACCCGACCCACACCGGGCTGCGGTCGGCGGCCACCCGCGGGGCGAATTTCACCACGCTGCTGGGGATTCCGGATGCCTCCCGGCTGGATGTGCCCGCGTTGTTCGCACCGCGGCGCCGCGACGACGAGTTGCGCGTGCCGATCGGCGTGACCGCGACCGGCGAGCCGCTGATGTTCGACCTCAAGGACGAGGCCGAGGGCGGGATGGGTCCGCATGGCCTGATGATCGGTATGACGGGTTCGGGCAAGTCGCAGACCTTGATGTCGATCCTGTTGTCGCTGTTGACCACTCACTCCGCGGACCGCCTGATCGTCATCTACGCCGACTTCAAGGGTGAAGCCGGGGCCGACAGCTTCCGCAATTTCCCGCAGGTGGTCGCGGTCATCTCGAACATGGCGGAGAAGAAGTCGCTGGCCGACCGGTTCGCCGACACGCTGCGCGGCGAGGTGGCCCGGCGCGAGATGTTGCTGCGCGAGGCCGGCCGGCGGGTGCAGGGCAGCGCGTTCAACTCGGTGACCGAGTACGAGGCGGCGCAGGCTGCCGGGCACGACTTACCGCCCGTGCCAACACTTTTCGTGGTCGCCGACGAATTCACTCTGATGCTGGCCGATCACCCGGAGTACGCGGAGTTGTTCGACTACGTCGCGCGCAAGGGCCGTTCGTTCCGCATCCACATCCTGTTCGCGTCGCAGACCCTGGACGTCGGCAAGATCAAGGACATCGACAAGAACACCTCGTACCGGATCGGTCTGAAGGTGGCCAGCCCCAGCGTGTCCCGGCAGATCATCGGCGTCGAGGACGCCTACCACATCGAATCGGGCAAGGAGCACAAAGGCATCGGGTTCCTGGTGCCCGCGCCGGGTGCGACCCCGATCAAGTTCCGGTCCACCTACGTCGACGGCATCTACGAGCCGCCGCAGACCGCCAAAACCCTTGTCGTGCAGTCAGCTCCAGAACCGAAGCTGTTCACGGCCGGCGCCGTGGAGCCGGACCCGGGCACCGTGATCTCCGGCATCGAGGAAGACGAACCGGCCGGTCCGCCGCGCAAGCTGATCGCGACCATCGGCGAGCAGCTGGCCGCCTACGGGCCGCGGGCACCGCAGCTCTGGCTGCCGCCGCTGGACGAGCCGATCCCGCTGACCTCGGTGCTCGCCCGGGCCGGGATACCGCCCCGGCAGTGGCGTTGGCCGCTCGGCGAGGTCGACAAGCCCTTCGAGATGCGGCGCGACCCGCTGGTGTTCGACGCGACCTCGTCGGCCGGCAACATGGTCATCCACGGTGGTCCGAAGTCCGGGAAATCGACTGCGCTGCAGACGTTCATCATGTCGGCGGCCGGTCTGCACTCGCCGCGCGACGTCACGTTCTACTGCCTGGACTACGGCGGCGGTCAGCTGCGCGCGCTGGAGGGTCTGGCGCACGTCGGCAGTGTCGCCTCGGCGCTGGAGCCCGAACGCATCCGGCGCACCTTCGGCGAGCTCGAGCAGCTGCTGCTGTCGCGTCAGCAGCGCGAGACCTTCCGCGACCGTCCCGGCAACGGCCAGCACGCCGCGCCGGACTCCGGCCTCGCGGACGACGGGTTCGGCGAGGTGTTCCTGGTCATCGACAACCTGTACGGTTTCGGCCGCGACAACACCGACCAGTTCAACACTCGAAACCCGTTGCTGGCCAAGGTGACCGAACTGGTCAACGTCGGCCTGGCCTACGGCATCCACGTGGTCATCACCACGCCGAGCTGGCTGGAGGTGCCGCTGGCGATGCGGGACGGGCTGGGCCTGCGCCTGGAGCTCAAGCTGCACGACGCGCGGGACAGCAACGTCCGGGTGACCGGAGCGCTGCAACGCCCGGCCGAGGCGGTGCCGCACGACCAGCCGGGTCGGGGGTTGACCATGGCCGCCCAGCATTTCCTGTTCGCCGAACCGGAGCTGGACCAGATCCCCGCGATCAACGCGCGCTACCCGGGCCAGGCCGCACCGCCGGTGCGGTTGCTGCCCACCGACCTCACGCCGGCAGCGGTCGGTGCGCTGTATCGGGGACCGGAACGGGTCGTGCTCGGCCAGCGCGAGGAAGACCTTGCGGCGGTGGTCCACGACTTCGTCGAGAACCCGCTGCTGATGGTGTTCGGCGACAGCAAGTCCGGCAAGACCACGCTGCTGCGCCACATCATCCGGACCATCCGCGAGAACTCGACCGCCGACCAGGTGGCCTTCACCGTGCTGGACCGCCGGTTGCACCTGGTGGACGAGCCGCTGTTCGCCGACAACGAGTACACGGCCAACATCGACCGGATCACCCCGGCGATGATCGGGCTGGCCAACCTCATCGAATCGCGCCGTCCGCCGGCGGGCCTGTCGCCGGCTGAATTGTCCCGCTGGAACTTCCGGGACCAGTCAGCCGACCACCCGTCCGGCCACACCCATTACCTGATCATCGACGACGTCGATCAGATCCCGGACTCACCGGCCACCAGCGGCCCCTACCTCGGGCAGCGACCGTGGACCCCGCTGATCGGTCTGCTCGGCCAGGCCAGCGAACTGGGACTGCGGGTGATCGTCACCGGCCGTGCCTCGGGGTCGGCACACGGCCTGATGACCAATCCGTTGCTGCGCCGGTTCAACGACTTGCAGGCGACCACCCTGATGCTGGCCGGAAATCCACAGGACAGCGGCAAGATTCGCGGCCA
Source organism: Mycobacterium sp. NGS24 (assembly GCF_059813065.1). NCBI lineage: Bacteria > Bacillati > Actinomycetota > Actinomycetes > Mycobacteriales > Mycobacteriaceae > Mycobacterium > Mycobacterium sp. NGS24. Next base: position 2,054 of record NZ_JCALDW010000024.1, on the reverse strand, counting down.
GCGGTTCAGCCGGCTGCCCGCCGGCCGCGCCATGCTCCTCACCGACAGCGACTACCCGACCTTCATCCAGTTGGTCAATCCGCTCGTCGGTGCAGCCGCGATATTCGGTGATACGCAACAGAAAGGAAGTCAGTAATGGCGTTGCGAGTAGTTCCTGAAGGACTGGCCGGCGCGAGCGCCGCCGTGGAAGCCTTGACCGCCCGATTGGCGGCGGCGCACGCCGCTGCGGCGCCGCTGATCACCGCGGTGGTGCCACCGGCCGCGGACCCCGTGTCGCTGCAGACCGCTGCCGGGTTCAGCGCCCAGGGCCAGGAGCACGCCGCCGTCGCGGCGCAGGGTGTCGAAGAGCTGGGCCGGGCCGGTGTCGGTGTTGGCACGGCGGGCGCCAGCTACCTCGCCGGTGACGCGGCGGCCGCTGCGACCTACGGGATCGCGGGCGGCTGACCATGAGCTCCCCCCTGGGGCCGATCTGGATTGCATCGCCGCCTGAGGTGCATTCGGCGTTGCTGAGTAGTGGGCCGGGACCGGCGTCGCTGTTGGCGGCCGCCGGGGCCTGGAACGCGCTCAGCGCCGAATACGCGGCGACGGCAGCAGAACTCAGCGGTCTGGTGGGCGGAGTACAGGCGGGTTCGTGGGAGGGGCCGACCGCCGAACAATATGCCGCGGCACATCTGCCGTATGTAGCGTGGCTGCAACAGGCCAGCGCCGATGCGGCCGGAACGGCGGCCCAGCACGACATCGCGGCGTCGGCATACACCGCCGCCTTGGGGGCCATGCCGACACTGACGGAGCTGGCCGCCAACCACGTCATGCACGGCGTGCTGGTGGCGACGAACTTCTTCGGGCTCAACACCATCCCGATCGCGCTCAACGAAGCCGACTACACGCGGATGTGGCTGCAGGCCGCGGCCACGATGGGCCTGTACCAGGCGGCCGCGGGGACGGCGCTGGCCTCGGCGCCCCGCAGCACTGCGGCGCCGACCATCGTCAACCCCGGTGCGGAGGCAGCATCGGCGGCCGACGTCACCCAGGCCGCCGCAGCCGCACCCGCCGCCGACGCCGGTTCGCAGTTCAACATCCTGCAGATCATCGTGGACCTGCTGCGTTCCTACGTGCTGACGCTGCCCGACGGCCAGTTGCTGTGGGACTTCCTGTCCAATCCGCTGCCGGCCATCGAGCAGATGATCATCGACTTCGCCACCAACCCGCAGGCCGCCCTGGTCACTTGGGGGCCGCTGCTGTTCGCGCTGGGTTACCAGGCGTTCTTCCAGCCGGTCGGTTGGGGTACCTGGGGCACGGTGCTCAGTGCGCCGCTGTGGGCACCCCCGCTGCTCGCCGTCGGGCTGGCCAGTCTGGGTTTCCTGAGTCTGCTGAACGTGGACGTGATTCCGGAGGTCCCGGCGGCGGCACCGCCGCCTGCGCCGATGCCGGTCGCCCAGCACCAGAGCTTCCCGGCCGTGGGACTCGGTTCGACGGTGGCGGGTCCGGCCGGGGCGCCGGCGTCCGCGCCGGCCGCGGGTGTGCCCGCCGGTTCGGTGCCCGCGACCGCCCCGGCGACGGCGGCTTTCCCGTATGCCGTTGCCGGACCGGATGACTGGGGGCCGAGTCTGGGTCCGACCGTGGGTGGCCGTACCGCGGCCAAGGCGCCCGCCGCGACCATTCCCGCCGCCGGAGCGGCCGCGGTGAGCAGCGCAGCGGCCCGGGCCAAGCGGCGGCGTCGCGCACCGCTGCACGACCACAGCGACGAGTTCCTGGACATGGACTCCGCCGTCGATCCCATCTGGAACGGCGACGACGCGCAGGCGTCCGAGCGCGGCGCCGGCACGTTCGGCTACGCCGGCACCATCCCCAGGCAGACGGTGCAGCAGGCCGCCGGGCTGACGGCGCTGGCCGGCGACGAATTCGGCGGTGGCCCAAAGGTTCCGATGATGCCAGGTACCTGGGAGCAGGCCGGAGAGGAAGGGGGGCCGGAAAGTCAGCGAGATGACTTACCGCGTAACGGGCAGTGATGGTTTTGCGATTCGGCTGAATCGAAGAGATGGAAAGGAAGAGCT
>NZ_JCALDW010000023.1:0-79408 GCF_059813065.1 Mycobacterium sp. NGS24 | reverse complement strand
CCGTTGGTGCTGGTGGCCAGGTGGGTGGCGCTGTCGGTGTTGGTGGGCAGGCTGGTGGTGCCATCGGTGGGGGTCTTGGCGGTGGCATAGGTGCCGGTGCTCAGGCCGGTGGCGCTGTCGGTGGTGTTGTTGGTGGTCAGGCCGCTGCCGGTATCGGCGGCCAAGCTGCTGCCAGCGCCGCAGGGCACGCCGGTCTCGCCGGGCAAGCCGGCCTTGCCGGTCAAGCTGGTCTCGCCGGGCAAGCCGGCCTTGCCGGTCAAGCTGGTCTCGCCGGGCAAGCCGGCCTTGCCGGTCAAGCTGGTCTTGCCGGGCAAGCCGGCCTTGCCGGTCAAGCTGGTCTTGCCGGTCAAGCCGGCCTCGCCAGCCAAGCTGGTCTTGCCGGGCAAGCCGGCCTCGCCAGCCAGGCGGGCGTCGCTGGTCAAGCCGGTGTAGCCAGCCAGGCGGGCATCGCCAGCCAGGCCGGACTCGCCGGGCAGGCGGGCGTTACCAGCCAGGCGGCTCTCGCCGGTCAGGCCGCGGCAAGCCAACCCGCGTTGATCGCCAGCGAAGGCGCAGCGCTGAATGGTGCTGGTACTGCCCACGTCGGGGGACCGTTGGGCGGTGTCGGCGTCGGGGGTCAGGCCGGTGCTGCCGGTAGCGCCGGACTCGGTATCGGCGGCGGCGGAAATGCCCCCCTCAGTGGCCACCCGAACCCGCAACCGGCCGCTGCAACCGGTGCGGCCGGCGCAGGTGCCGGCGTCCAGGCGGGGCCTGGCGGTGCCGCAGCGACCGGAGCGGGCGGCGCAGTGGCCGGCGGTGCCACCGGACCCGGCGGCGTCGCGACGAACCCAGGCACCCACGGCGGGCCCGCGGCAGGCGGACACGGCGACATCCTCGGTCAGGAAGGAACCGTGCTCGGCGGCGGTGCCGGAGCGGGCGCCGGAGCCGCCGGTGGCGCAGGAGCTGGAGCTGGAGCTGGTGCCGGCGCTGGAGCTGGAGCGGGTGCCGGCGCTGCCGGTGGAGCTGGCGCAGGTGCGGGTGGCGTCGGCCCGAGTGAACACGGATCGACGGTCCCCGCAGGTCAGGGCCCGGTCATCCAAACCGGCGGTGCCGGCACCGGCGGTGCGGGCAGCACGACACCGGGCGGCCACGGCCCCGTCATCCAGACGCCAGGTGGGTCGACGGGTCACGAGACCACGCCGGGCGGTGCTCATCCGCCGGTGATCAACGCGCCGGCCCCGCACACCCCGACGCCGCAGACCGAGACGCCGACCCCGGCGCACCCGGCACCGGCCGAGCACGCTCCGACGCCCGCGCCGCAGCAGCACGAGCCGGTCCAGCAGCCGACCCACCACGAGCCGCAGAGCCCGTCGGTGTTCGGCCACGAGCCGGCCGGGCACACGCCGCCGGCGCACACCGAGCCGCAATCGCACGGTCCGGCTGAACACCACGGGTTCTGATTCGGCGACCTGACAGACAACCGGCGGGGACCTTCATGGTCCCCGCCGGTTTGTCCGCATAACGTGATCGGAAAGCACGCGATCAAGAAAGTGGGGCGGCGCGGTGACGCAAGCTGATGACCCGCGTCGGGTCAGCGTGATCGTCGAACTGATCGACCACACCGTCGCGATCGCCGAGCTGCACGGGCGCAGTGACATGGTGCAGCGCCTGCGACGGGCGCGCGAGCGGATCAGCGACCCGCGAATCCGTGTGGTGATCGCCGGTCAGCTCAAACAGGGCAAAAGCCAACTCCTCAATTCGTTGCTGAATCTGCCGGTGGCACGGGTCGGTGACGACGAGGCCACCGTCGTGATCACAAGCGTGAGTTATGCGGCTCAACCATCAGCGCGACTTGTCGTCAAGGCCGGTCCCAACGGTGAAACCGCCGCCGTCGACATTCCGGTTGACGATGTCAACACCGATGTGCGCCAAGCGCCCCAGGTCGGCGGACGGGAAGTGATGCGGCTCGAGATCGGGGCACCCAGCCCGTTGCTGCAGGGCGGGTTGTCGTTCATCGACAGTCCCGGCGTCGGGGGCCACGGACAACCACACCTGTCGGCCACGCTCGGCTTGTTGCCCGATGCCGACGCGATCCTGATGGTCAGCGATACCAGCCAGGAGTTCACCGCACCCGAAATGTGGTTCCTGCGCAAAGCGTCGCAGATCTGTCCGGTCGGCGTGGTCGTGGCCACCAAGACCGACCTGTATCCGTACTGGCGGCAGGTCGTCAACACCAATGCCAACCACCTGCAGCGCGCGCGGGTCCCGATGCCGATCATCCCGGTGTCGTCGCTGCTGCGCAGTCACGCCGTGAGCCTCAACGACAAGGAACTCAACGACGAATCCAACTTCCCGGCGATCATCAAATTTCTGAGCGAGAAGGTGCTCACCCGCGAGACCGACCGGGTGCGCGACGAGGTGCTAGGTGAAATCCGCTCGGCGGCAGAGCAATTGACGATCACAGCCGGATCGGAACTGTCCTCGGTGAACGACCCGGCGCTGCGCGAACGCCTTGCCGACGACCTGGCCAGGCGAAAGAAGGAAGCCCAGGACGCGCTCGAGCAGACCGCACTGTGGCAGCAGGTACTCAACGATGGGTTCACCGATCTGAGCAACGACGTGGATCACGACCTGCGCTCCAGGTTTCGCGCCGTCACCGACGACATCGAGCGTCAGATCGATGCGACGGACCCGACACTGCACTGGGCCGAGATCGGTGCCGACGCCGAGGATGCAATCGCCACCGCGGTCGGGGACAACTTCGTCTGGGCCTACCAGCGCGCCGAGGTGTTGGCGCTCGACGTCGCCCGATCGTTCTCCGACGCTGGCCTCAACTCGGTCATGTCGCCCGAGCTCACCTCGCGGTTGATGGGCGGACACTTCGGTGAACTCAAGGCGCTGGCGGAGCTGGAAGCCAAGCCGCAGGGCAAGGGTCAGAAGGCGCTGTCCGGACTGCGGGGCTCCTACGGTGGCGTGGTGATGATCGGCATGTTGTCCTCGGTGGCGGGTCTGGGGCTGTTCAACCCGGTGTCGGTGGGCGCAGGGCTGCTGCTGGGTCGAATGGCCTACAAAGAGGAGAAACAGAGTCGGTTGTTACGGGCCCGGGCCGAAGCCAAAGCCAATGTGCGTCGGTTCGTCGACGAGGTTTCTTTCGTGGTGGGCAAGGAGTCGCGTGACCGGCTCAAGACGATCCACCGCACGCTGCGCGATCACTACCGTGGCATCGCGATCGAGCTCACCCGCTCGCTCAACGAATCGCTGCAGGCCACGGTCACCGCGGCGCACCTCGAGGATGTCGAACGCGACACCCGGGTCCGCGAGCTGGAACGCCAGCTGAACATCCTCGACCAGATCACCGACAACTTGAACAAGTTGCAAGCACCGGTGAGTCTCGGGAAACCGTGAGCACCAGCGACCGGGTCCGCGCGATTCTGGGCGGAACTATTCAGGCCTACCGGGGCGAACCGGCCTACCGCCAGCGTCCCGATGTCTTCTACGAACTGGAACGCATCGGGGCGCGCCTCAACGAGCCCATCCGAATTGCGCTGGCCGGCACGCTCAAAGCCGGCAAATCGACGTTGGTCAACGCCCTGGTGGGCGACGACATCGCGCCGACGGACGCGACGGAGGCCACCAGGATCGTGACGTGGTTCCGGCACGGCCCCACTCCGAAAGTCACCGCCAACCACCGTGGCGGACGGCGCAGCAACGTGCCGATCACGCACCGCGACGGGCTGAGCTTCGACCTGCGCCGGCTGGACCCCGTCGATGTGGTGGACCTGCACGTCGAGTGGCCCGCCGAGGAACTGACGCAGGCCACCATCATCGATACGCCGGGAACATCGTCGTTGACCCGGGAGGCCTCCGAGCGCACGCTGCGGCTGTTGGTCCCCGACGACGGTGTGCCCCGGGTGGATGCGGTGGTCTTCTTGCTGCGCACCCTCAACGCGGCCGACATCGCGCTGCTCAAGCAGATCGGCGGGCTGGTCGGGGGGTCGGCGGGCGCATTGGGCATCATCGGGGTGGCGTCGCGGGCCGACGAGATCGGTGCTGGTCGCATCGACGCGATGCTGTCGGCCAACGACGTGGCCAAACGGTTCACCAGCGAGATGACTCAGACCGGCATCTGCCAGGCGGTGGTCCCGGTGTCCGGGTTGCTGGCGATGACGGCGCGCACCTTGCGGCAGGGCGAGTTCGTCGCGTTGTCGAAACTGGCCGGGTCCGATGCCACCGAACTCAACAGGGCGCTGCTCAGCGTCGACCGATTCGTGCGGCCGGACAGTCCGTTGCCGATCGACGCCGCCATCCGTGCGCAACTGCTGGAACGGTTCGGGATGTTCGGCATCCGGATCTCGATCGCGGTGCTGGCCGCCGGAGTCACCAGCGCGGCCGCACTGGCCGCTGAACTGCTGGAGCGCAGCGGGCTGGTGGCGCTGCGCAGGGTGATCGATCAGCAGTTCGCGCAGCGTTCGGACATGCTCAAGGCGCATACCGCTCTGGTGTCGCTGCGCAGGTTCGTCGAGACGCATCCGGTCATGGCCACGCCGTACGTCATCGCCGACATCGATCCGCTGCTGGCCGACACCCACGCGTTCGAAGAACTTCGGTTGTTGAGTCTATTGCCCTCGCGCACAACGACTTTGAAAGAAGATGACATCGCTGCGCTGCGCCGGATGATCGGCGGCTCTGGCACCGACCCGGCGAGCCGACTGGGGGTGGACCCGCAGGAGTACGCGGCCAACCCGCACGTGGCTCAGCGGGAGGCGTTCGCCGCGGCGCAATACTGGCGCCGGCGCGCCGAGCATCCGCTCAACGATCCGTTCACCACCAGGGCGTGCCGTGCGGCGGTGCGCAGCGCCGAGGCGATGCTCGCGGAATTCTCCGCACGCCGCTGACCGCTCAGCCGCCGGGCGCCGCGCTGGTCGGCGGGACCGGTGCCGCGGTGGTCGGAGGGACCGGTGCCGCGCTGCTGGTGGGGGCCTGCGTGGTGGGCTGGGGTGCCGAGGTGGTCGGCGGGTTGCTGGTGGTGGGCCGCGTCGTGGTCGGCGCGGTGGTCGTGCTGGTGGACGGCGATGTCGTCGTGGTGGTCGTCGATGTCGTGGTCGTCGTCGACGTGCTGGACGAGGTGGTGGTGGGCGCCGTGGTGGTCGTGGTCTCCGTAGCCGTGGTCACCACGGTCGGGGGCGGCGTCACCACCGTCTCAGTGGGCAGGCCGTCCGAACCGGTGGTGCTGGTGGTGAACGGCGGCGGCTGCGAGGTGATGGTGACGACCGGCTTGGTGCTCGTGTCGCCGACGGTGAGCGCCAGCACGACGGCGAGCAGTATCGCCGCGGCCGCACCGAACAGGCTCAACAAGATTGCCGGACGCCGGTACCAGGGCGGGAGCTCGGCTTCGTCGACGTCGGGCTCCTGCGGGGGACCGGTGTACCCGGGCGCAAGCACCGGCTCACCAGGACTGGTGTAGTCGGCGGGACCGGAGTAGGGGACCGGTTCCATCCCGGTGCCACTGTCTTCCGACCACGCCAGGGCGCGGTCGGTCTCGTTGCGGGCGTCCTCGGGAAACGCCTCGGTGGGCACCGCTCCGGTGGGTTCGGTCGTGGGCGCGGTAGGCGACGCCATCGTGGCGGCACCGGCGGCGCCGGCGGCCGCAGCGGCACCGACGATGCCGGTCGGCATGTCCACGGCGGGACCGATGCCCGTGGCCGCTCCCGCTGAGGTGCCCAGAGTGGCTGCCCCGACCGCCGCACTGAACAGCGGCTGCGGCGGGGTGAGGACAGGTACTCGCAGTCCTTCGGACAGACGTGTCGCGATCAGCGGGATGTTGGCGCCGCCGCCGACCGCCGCCACCGCAGAGAGCTGACCAATTCCGTTGCGCTGCAGTACTTCTCGAACCGTGCCGACGAAGCGGTCCAGCGGTGCGGTGAGGAGTTGTTCCAGATCGCTGCGGGAAAGGTGCTGAGCCCCTCCGGGGTTGCCGGTCGCGATGCTGGCCACTGTTGTCGCGGAGAGTTGTTCCTTGGCGGTCCGGCAGCTGCCGAGCATCCGCGTCACCGACCCCATCGAGGTCGCCGTGACGGAGAGGTTGGTGGTGTCGGCTCCGGGTGCGACGGTCAGCAAGTGGTTCAGGATGAGCTGGTCGATCTCGTCACCGGAAAGTTCGCTGTACCGGACCGTACTGCCGATCTGGTCGAAGTTTCCCCCGGCGTTAGCCAACGTGATGCTGGTACCGCCGGCGCCGAAATCGCACACGGCTATGACGCCGCCGGCGGGGAACCCGGGCTGAGTGGCCAGCGCCGCCAGCGCCGCGGTGGCATCAGAGACCAGCGTCGGCGTCCCGCCTTTGGCGGCGAGGTCCGGTTGGGCGAACAGTTCCTGACGCAGCGCGGCGACCTGGTTCTGCGACCAGTACGCAGGGACGGCGACGGTGATCGGGGTCCCGTAGCCGACGGTGCGGGCCATCGCCTCGAGCGCCTCGATGGTCAGTGCCTGGCCGAGGTATTTGGTGCCGTCGGCAGCGACCAGCGGCGACGGGTCACCGACCCGCTCGACAAAACCCCGCAGTACCAGGCCGGACTCGGTGAGGTTCGGGTTCTCGTCGGGCAGGCCGACTTCGGATTGCCGGTTGTCGAACAGCGTCAGTACCGGTGTGCGGGCGACCGGGGCGCTACCCGAGCGTGCCGCGACCAGGTTGGCCACCCCGATCGACAAGCCGAGCGGCTCGCTCATGTCCCCACCCCTGTGTCCGTTGTTTCGCTGACGGTCGACGGCCGTTCCCCACCATAGCCGCCCCGGATCCGACGGAGACGGGTCACAGGCCCGGCGGCAAATTGATGACAGTGGGTATCGACGGCAGCGTGATCTGCGACGGCAACCGCGGCAGGACACCGGATCTCGGGGATTCGGCCGGCGTCGTGGTAGGCGAGGCGGACGTGGTGGTCGGCGTCGTGGAAGTGGTCGTCTCGGTCGTCGTCGTCGTCGTGGTGGTCGTGGTCGTGGTCGTCGTCGTGGTGGTGGTCGTCGTGGGGGACGTTGACGTAGCCGTCGTGCTCGTCGTCGTCGTCGTCGTCGGAGTGGTGGTGGTGGTGACCGAAGCCGGACTCGGGCGGCCCTGGGCCAGCAACACGATGCCGTAGATGATGAGCCCCAACAGCACCGCGATCAGCACACCCCAGCCCACCAGGGCGAGAGGCTTACGCCAGCCGGGAGTGGGCTCGGGTTCCGGACCCTGGCCGTACGCCGGGACGCCGGTGGCGCCATAGCCGTAATTGCCGTGAACGGTCGGGTCGTTGGCGCCGTAATCCGGCGGGTCGTACCTGGTCACGGCTGCCGATGCTAGTTGTCAGAGCCTTGCCCAGAGCACAGCCACGCGGGCCCGTTGCCGATCGGTGACCTGACTCAGGGCAGCTTCGGCACCGTGATCGTGGGTCCGCCCGGAATCGTGATTGTCGGCGGCAGCGGCGGCAGTTGCGGCAGATGCGGGCCGCGATGGGTCGGTTGCTGTGTCGGCTGTTGGGGCGGCTGACTGCGAGGCGGGTTGTTCGGCGGTGCGGGTGCCGGGCTACTCGGCTCGCTCGGCTCTTCGCTGGACGACTCGGTAGTGGTGGTCGTCGTGCTAGTGGACTCACTGGTGGTGGTTGTCGTGGTGCTGGTCGTTGAGGAGGTGCTCGGTGCGGGAGCTGGGCTGGTGCCGCTGCCGAACAGTTGGCTGACGCCGTAGGCGATCAGGGCGAGCAGGATCAGCACCAACGCCGCCCACAGGGCGAGCGTCACGGGTTTGCGGTACCAGGGCCGTGCGTCGGCATCGGGGTCGTCGGAGTCCAGCGGTGCGAACTGGTCGGGCGGGGACCCCTCCACCGTCGGCTGGTACATCAGCGACGGGTCGCCGGGCGGGTATTGCGACTCGGGGCCCAGTGGCGGTCTGCCCTCCACGGTCGGCTGGTGCATCAGCGACGGATCACCCGGCGGGTACTGGGCGCCGCCGGGCGGCGGGCCCTGGACGGTCGGCTGATACTGCGGACCGGAGGGCGGGGGACCTTGAACCGTGGGCTGATTCTGCGACGGGTTGCCGGGCGGCGGGCCCTGGACGGTGGGCTGGTGCTGTTGCGGCACCCCGGGAGGTGGGCCCTGCTGAGTCGGACCTTGATAGGGCCCGCCCTGCGGCGGCCTGCCGGCGGGCGGGCCCTGCGGCGGATGGCCGCCGAACCCCCCGTACTGGGTCGGCTGTTCGTTGAAGTCGTCAGGTGGGCCGTTGTTTGCCACGAGTCGATGGTATAGGTCGGCGGCCGGTCAGAACGTGCTGACCTTGTCGATGCTGACGAACATTCCGTGCCGGGTGCCGTTGTTCTCGAAACGCGTGCCGTCCTTGGTGGCGACGATCGTCCAGCCCTGCGCGTCGTAGGTCTTGTAGTCGATGGTGACGGTGGGGATGGCGCCGAGATTGCCCAGGATCCACTGCACGTTGCCGGCGGCGGTGATGTGCACCCCGTTGGCGTGCTCACCTTCCTGGATCGGCGAATTGGTGAACGGCGCCTCGCAGCCGACGCTCTCCTTATTGATCTGGCAGCGGGTGATGCCCGATTTTGTCTCGATGAAGACATAGCCGTTGTCGTCGGCCTTGAGCGGGATGGCGCCCGGCGCGGGGCTACTGGTGGTCCCGGGGTTGGTGGGTGGGAGCGCGACGGGGGAGGAGGTCGGCGCCAGCGGCGGGGGAACCGAGGGCCGGGGCGTGGGAAAAGTCGGTTCGGCCGGCCCATGACCGCCCGGGGCGGCGATCGGCCTGCCGTCAATCGTGGTGCTGCATCCGGCGACGAGCACGGCAACGGCCAGCAGGCCTAACCGTGCCTTCGGCAATAACCGCACGCGCTACTCCCTGCAATCTCAGATATCAGGAAGTCAGAGTAAGGGCGTGCGTACGCAAGTTGCTGCGGCGACGCGCGGTTGGAACGACGCCGTAGGCAAAGCGTTACCGCTACATGGTGCTCAGCCCGGGGGTGGCTCGTGCACCGAGCGGGCATCGGCGGCGGCCCGCACCCGGTTTCGCACCAGGAACCAGCCGCCGACCAGCGCGGGAATGCCGAGCAGCATGGCCGCGATCATCCACTTGCCGTATTCCTTGTCGAACATCATCAGCACCAGCACACCCGCCAGGAACGCCAGGGTGACCCACCCGGTGTACGGCGAGAGCGGCATGCGGAACTTCGGCCGTTCGTGCTCACCGGCCTGCGTCAGCTTGTGAAAGCGCAACTGGCAGGCCACGATCGTCGCCCACGCCACGATCACGCCGGTGGCGGCGATGTGCAGCACGATCTCGAACGCGTGCTTCGGTGTGACCGCGTTCAATCCGATTCCGAACAACCCGATTCCGGCGGTCAACAGAATGCCGCCGAACGGCACCCCGTTCTTCGACATCACACCGGTGAACTTGGGACCGCTGCCGTTGATCGCCATCGACCGCAGGATCCGGCCGGTGGAGTAGAGACCGGCATTCAGGCTGGACAGCGCAGCGGTGAGCACCACCAGGTTCATCAGGTCGTCGCCCCAGGAGATACCGAGCTTGTTGAAGAACGTCACGAAGGGGCTTTCGCCGTCCTTGTATTCGGTGTAGGGCAGCAGCAGCGCCAGCAGGACGGTCGATCCGATGTAGAAGACAGCGATCCGGAACACCACCGAGTTGATCGCGCGCGGCATGATCTTCTCCGGATCCTCGGTCTCCCCGGCCGCGATGCCGACCAGTTCGATTGCGGCATAGGCGAATACCACTCCCGAGGTGACCAGTACCAGCGGCAGCAGGCCGGTCGGCAGCAGCCCGCCGTGGTCACTCCACAGCGACCAGCCGGTGTCGTGGCCGTCGACCTTGAACCGGCCGGCAAGGAAGACCGTGCCGACGATGAGAAACGTCACCAGCGCCAGCACCTTGATCAGCGCGGCCCAGAATTCCAGCTCCCCGAAGAGCTTGACCGAGATCAGGTTCATCGACAGCACCGCGATCAGTGCGATCAACGCCAACAGCCATTGCGGGATGACCTGGAACATGTGCCAGTAGCGGCAGTATTGCGCGATCGCGGTGGTGTCCACGATGCCGGTCATCGCCCAGTTCAGGAAGTACATCCAGCCGGCGGCGTACGCCACCTTCTCACCGAAGAACTCGCGCGCGTAGGACACGAACGAACCCGACGACGGCCGGTAGAGCACCAGTTCCCCGAGGGCGCGCAGGATGAGGAAGACGAAAACACCGCAGATTCCGAAGACGATGAACAGGCCCGGGCCTGCAGAGGCGAGTCGGCCGCCGGCGCCGAGGAACAGTCCCGTCCCGATTGCGCCGCCCAGGGCGATCATCTGAATCTGACGCTTCTTGAGCGCCTTGTGATACCCCTCGTCTTCGCGCTCCAGCGCATTAGCGGACGGTGTCATCCGGTTCCTTATCGCCGTAGCTACCGCGAAGTCTTGCGAGAATTGGAAGTCAGGCTATCTCACCAGCACGACGTGAGCGTGCCGTGTCAACCCGGCTGCCGCAATTCACCCGACCGGACTCGGGAGAGATTCAGACGGCGATCACTTCAGCCGCCGGGACCTCGCGTGGCGCACGGCTCACTGCGACGTTCACGACACCCATGGTCAGGCAGATCACTGCGGGAACCGCCAGTGCGTAGCCGTCGAACTTCGCGCCCGCGAACAGGCCGGCGACCGCGCCGCTGATGAACATCAGCAGCGTGGTGGCAAGAATCGCCGCCTTCCACTTGTCGAATCCGTGCTCGCGGCTGCGGCCCAGCATTAACCCGAGGTCGGTGACGGTGCCGGTGAAGTGGGTGGTGCGGACCGCCATCCCGCGGAAGCTGGACGTCAGCCCGTTTTGCATGCCGAGCGCCGCCGCAGCGAAGAGCCCCTGCACCGCGGTCTCTTCGATGCCGAGCAGCGCGATCTCGTTCTTGTCCGCGGTGACGCCGGCGGCGGCTGCCAGCAGCAGGATGGCCTCGATGGTCAATACCGCCGCGTGCCGACGGGCCAGCGGCTGCCGATTCGATGACAGCAGCGTGCCGGCGACGGCCGCTCCCAGCAGAAAGCCCAGCAGAATCGCGCCGAGCACGTGGCTTTCGTAACGCCACGGGTGGGCGGTGTCCATGCCGATCTGGGTGGTGACACCGGTGAGGTTGCCGACCGGAACGGCCAAGGTCAGGATCGCCACCGCGTTCACCCAGCCGGCGATCAGCGCCAGCACCGCGCTGTAGGCCAGCATCCTGCCCTGCGCCGACAGGCCGCTCCTACGTACTTGCTCACTCGGCGCCATGCTGCTAGACACCCACTCCCCGTTCTGTACTTGCCCCGCCACAAATATAAGAGCCGACACGCAATTTATTTCGCGAATTCTGCGTTTTCATAGCGACTGCATACGGCGTATCCGGCGCCGCCCCGGGAACAAAGTTCGGCAGTCTGCCGTTAGCATGATCGACAAGTTGAGTGAACTAGACTCAAGTCCGAGTTGACAGCAAGGTGTCGGACGGAGCAGTCTTGAGCGGGGTTCACTCAGCATAGTGCAACAACGAAGCTCTACACATTCAGGAGGAAATCACTATGGCTCGTGCGGTCGGCATCGACCTCGGGACCACCAACTCCGTCGTCGCAGTTCTGGAGGGTGGCGACCCCGTCGTCGTCGCAAACTCCGAGGGCTCGCGGACGACGCCGTCCGTCGTCGCGTTCGCGCGCAACGGCGAAGTGTTGGTCGGCCAGCCCGCCAAGAATCAGGCGGTCACTAACGTCGACCGCACCATCCGATCAGTGAAGCGCCACATGGGCACGGACTGGTCGGTCGACATCGATGGCAAGCAGTACACCGCGCCGGAGATCAGCGCCCGGGTGCTGCAGAAGCTGAAGAGGGACGCTGAGGCCTACCTCGGTGAGGACATCGCCGACGCGGTGATCACCGTTCCCGCCTACTTCAACGACGCCCAGCGTCAGGCGACCAAGGACGCCGGCCAGATCGCCGGCCTCAACGTGCTGCGCATCGTCAACGAGCCGACCGCGGCCGCGCTGGCCTACGGCCTGGACAAAGGCGAGAAAGAACAGACCATCCTGGTCTTCGACCTCGGCGGCGGCACCTTCGACGTGTCATTGCTCGAGATCGGCGAGGGCGTTGTCGAGGTGCGTGCCACCAGCGGTGACAACCACCTCGGCGGCGACGACTGGGACCAGCGCGTCGTCGACTGGCTGGTGGAGAAGTTCAAGGGCACCAGCGGCATCGACCTGACCAAGGACAAGATGGCCATGCAACGGCTGCGTGAAGCCGCCGAGAAGGCCAAGATCGAACTCAGCTCGAGCCAGAGCACCTCGATCAACCTGCCCTACATCACCGTCGACGCGGACAAGAACCCGCTGTTCCTCGACGAGCAGCTCACCCGGGCCGAGTTCCAGCGCATCACTCAGGATCTGCTGGACCGCACCCGCAAGCCGTTCCAGTCGGTTATCGCCGACGCCGGCATCTCGGTGGGCGACATCGACCACGTGGTTCTGGTCGGTGGCTCGACCCGTATGCCCGCGGTCACCGACCTGGTCAAGGAGATGACCGGCGGCAAGGAGCCCAACAAGGGCGTCAACCCCGACGAGGTTGTCGCCGTGGGCGCCGCTTTGCAGGCGGGCGTCCTCCGGGGCGAGGTCAAAGACGTTCTGCTGCTTGACGTCACACCGCTGAGCCTGGGTATCGAGACCAAGGGCGGCGTGATGACCAAGCTGATCGAACGCAACACCACGATCCCGACGAAGCGCTCGGAAACCTTCACCACGGCCGACGACAACCAGCCGTCGGTGCAGATCCAGGTTTTCCAGGGGGAGCGGGAGATCGCGTCGCACAACAAGCTGCTCGGCAGCTTCGAGCTGACCGGGATCGCACCCGCCCCGCGTGGTGTCCCGCAGATCGAGGTCACCTTCGACATCGACGCCAACGGCATCGTGCACGTCACGGCCAAGGACAAGGGCACCGGCAAGGAGAACACCATCCGCATCCAGGAGGGGTCCGGCATCTCGAAGGAAGAGATCGACCGGATGATCAAGGACGCTGAGGCGCATGCGGACGAAGACCGCAAGCGTCGCGAGGAAGCCGACGTGCGCAACCAGGCCGAGACGCTGGTCTACCAGACGGAGAAGTTCGTCAAAGAACAACGCGAGGCCGAAGGTGGCTCGAAGGTGCCCCAGGACACGCTGAGCAAGGTGGAAGCCGCGGTCGGCGACGCGAAGTCGGCGCTGGCCGGCGACGACATCTCCGCGATCAAGTCGGCGATGGAGAAACTGGGCCAGGAGTCCCAGGCGCTGGGTCAGGCCATCTACGAGGCCGCCCAGGCGGAGGGCGGCGCGGCCGGCGGCGGGCAACCCGGCGGCGGCTTCGATCAGGCCGGCGGGCCCGACGACGTGGTGGACGCGGAGGTGGTCGACGACGACCGGGAGTCCAAGTGACCGGAACTCACGACAACCAGCCGGAGCCGGTGACCGTCACCGACAAGCGCCGGATCGATCCCGAGACGGGCGAGGTACGCGACGTTCCTCCTGGCGCTTCGGCGCCAGGAGGGTCCGGCCCGGCCGAGTCCTCCACCAAGGTGGCCGAGCTGACCGCTGACCTGCAGCGCGTGCAGGCCGATTTCGCCAACTACCGCAAGCGGGCACTGCGCGACCAGCAGGCCGCGGCCGATCGGGCCAAGGCCAACGTCGTCAGTCAACTGCTGGGCGTGCTCGACGACCTGGACCGGGCGCGCAAGCACGGCGACCTGGAATCGGGGCCGATGAAGTCGGTCGCGGACAAGCTGACGAATGTGCTGACCGGGCTCGGGCTCACCGAATTCGGCGCCGAGGGCGAGGATTTCGACCCTGCCCTGCACGAAGCGGTGCAGCACGAGGGCGACGGTGGGCCGAATTCCAGGCCGGTGATCGGCACCGTGATGCGGCAGGGCTACCAGCTCGGCGATCAGGTGCTGCGGCACGCGATGGTCGGTGTGGTCGACACCGTCGTCGACGAGACCGCCGCGGCGGAGTCGGATCCATTTGCCAGCATTCTGGAATCCGAGCCGGCCGACACGGCGGATAACCCCGGCACTCAGGCGCAGTAGGGCACAGAATCAGGAACATCGGAAATGAAGACAAGGTAAGGAGGTGACGCGAAGTGGCTCAGCGTGAATGGGTCGAGAAGGACTTCTACAAGGAGTTGGGCGTTGCCTCCGATGCCGACGCCAAAGAGATCAAGACCGCATACCGCAAGTTGGCCTCGGACCTGCATCCGGACAAGAACCCGGCCGGAGCCGAACGGTTCAAGGCGGTTTCGGAGGCCTACAGCGTCCTGTCCGACGAGGCCAAGCGCAAGGAATACGACGAGACCCGCCGGCTGTTCGCCGGCGGCGGCGGCTTCGGCGGCCGTCGCTTCGACACGGGCGGGTTCGGCGGGTTCGGCGGCGGTGACGGTGCCGAGTTCAACCTGAACGACCTGTTCGACGCCGCCGGCCGGTCCGGCGGCGCCAACATCGGCGACCTGTTCGGTGGCCTGTTCGGCCGCGGCGGCAGCTCGCCGCGGCCCAGCCGGCCCCGGCGCGGGAACGACCTGGAAACCGAGACGGAACTGGATTTCGTCGAGGCCGCCCAGGGCGTCGCGATGCCGTTGCGGCTGACCAGCCCGGCACCGTGCACCAACTGCCACGGCAGTGGCGCACGGCCCGGCACCAGCCCCAAGGTGTGTCCGAACTGCAACGGCGCCGGCGTGATCAACCGCAATCAGGGCGCGTTCGGCTTCTCCGAACCCTGCACCGAGTGCCGGGGCAGCGGCTCGATCATCGAGCACCCCTGTGAGGAGTGCAAAGGCACCGGCGTCACCACCCGCACCCGCACCATCAATGTGCGGATCCCGCCGGGCGTCGAGGACGGTCAGCGGATCAGGCTGGCCGGCCAGGGCGAGGCCGGGCTGCGCGGCGCGCCGTCCGGGGACCTCTACGTCACCGTGCACGTGCGGCCCGACAAAGTCTTCGGCCGCGACGGTGACGACCTCACCGTGACAGTGCCGGTCAGCTTCACCGAGTTGGCTTTGGGCTCGACGCTTTCGGTGCCGACGCTGGACGGCAAGGTCGGTGTCCGGGTGCCCAAGGGCACCGCCGACGGACGCATCTTGCGGGTGCGCGGACGCGGCGTGCCCAAGCGCAGTGGCGGTAGCGGCGACCTGCTCGTCACCGTCAAGGTGGCGGTGCCGCCGAACCTGGAAGGCGCCGCCCAAGAGGCGCTGGAAGCCTACGCGGCCGCCGAGCGGGCCAGCGGATTCGATCCGAGGGCAGGTTGGGCAGGTAATCGCTGATGGCGGCCAAGAAGGGCGAGGAAGCGCGGACGTTTCTGATCTCGGTGGCCGCCGAGCTGGCCGGTATGCATGCGCAGACGCTACGCACCTACGACCGGCTCGGGCTGGTCAGCCCGCAGCGCACTCCCGGCGGCGGGCGCCGCTATTCCGAGCACGACGTGGACCTGCTACGCGAGGTGCAGCGACTGTCCCAGGACGAAGGCGTCAACCTCGCCGGCATCAAACGCATCATCGAGCTGACCAACCAGGTCGATGCCCTGCAGTCCCGGCTGAAGGAATTGGCCGAAGAGGTGGCGGCGTTACGTGCCAACCAGCGCCGCGAGGTCGCGGTGGTGCCCAAGAGCACGGCGCTGGTGGTCTGGCAGCCGCGCTCGCGCCGTTGACGCATCAGGCTCAGGGTCTAGCGCGACAACGGATCGTGCTGAATGCGGTCGGGCGGCGCGCCTTTGGCGATCAGCGCCGCCCGGGTGGCGGCAACCATGCCGGGTCCGCCGCAGATCAGGATCTGCCGGTCACCCCAGCTGCCGTACCTGGCGACGACGTCGGGCAGTCGTCCGGTCTGACGGACATGCAGTCCGCGTGGCGGCGACGGGTCCGGGTAGTCGGCCGCCCACGGCGGGTCCCGGTTGTATTCCGACACCGGCGATACCGACAACCACGGGTTGTGTGCGGCCATCTGCCATAACGTCCGCAGGTCGTAGAGCTCGCACGGGTAGCGGGCGCCGAAGAACAGGTGCACCCGCGGATTCTCGGCGAACCGGCACAGGTCCATGATCAGTGCGCGCAGCGGGGCCAGCCCGGTGGAGCCGGCGACCATCAGCACGTCGTCGCCGCCGCGGTCGACGTGCAGGCCGCCGTGCGGGCTCGACAACCGCCACCGGTCGCCGGCCCGGGTTTCGGTGACGACGGCGTTGCTGACCAGGCCGCCCGGCACCACGCGGACGTGGAACTCGACCCCACCGTCGGGATCGGCGGGTATGGCGGGGGACAGGTATCGCCAGCGGCGCGGGCACTGCGGTATCTGCACGTTGACGTACTGCCCGGGGTGGTGCTGCAGCGGTCGGTCCAAGTGCAGCCGCACGACCGCGAGATCGCGCGACACCCGGGTGTGTTCGATGACTGTTCCGTCCCACCAGGCAGGAGCGTCCTCGGAGTCCGCGGCCCCACTCATCACTCCGGCAAACAGGTTGAGCGACTGATCGGCGGCCTCGGCGATCGCGTCGGTCCATCCGCCGTCCAGGTGGCTGCGCAAGGTCGCATGCAGCGCGCGTCGCAGCGTCGCGTAGTGGGCCGGCAGCACCCCGTACTTGCGATGGTCGCGGCCCAATTGGGCCAGGAAGGCCACCGGCTCGTCGGCGCGCTGGGCGATCAGTTCGCCGTAGAGCCAGTGCATCGCGTGCGCGAAAGCAGCGCGCTGGCTCGCCATATCGGGGGGAAACAGGTCGCGGACGCCGGGGTCCAGGGCGAACCAGTGGGTGTAGAAGCGGTGGACGACATCGGTGTCGCCGGGCTTGAACGCGTCCCGCAACACCTGTAACGATTCCCGGTCGTCAAGGCCCACGGGAACCGATTCTAGGTACCTAGCGGTCCACTCTGTCGCCGAGCGCGCTCACCAGTCGCGGGAGGTCTGGCGCCGCGTCGACCCGATATCACCGGGTGCTATGCCGGCCCACCTACGCCTCCGGCCCCACCGGTCCCACCGCCAACCCCGGTCGGAATCGTTCCGGACTGGCCCTCGCCACCCTTCCCGCCCTGGCCGGGGCCGCCGTTGCCACCGTCGCCCCCCTCGCCTCCGAAGGTGTTATAGAACGCGCTGCCTTCACCTCCGAATCCACCGGTGCCACCGTTACCGCCGGCTCCGCCGGGGCCGGCACCGGCTCCGCCGTTGCCCCCGTTGCCCCCGTCACCGCCATCGCTGTCGGCGCCGGCGAACCAGCCGAAACCGCCGCGGCCACCGTCGCCACCCCGGCCCTTGACGGCGTTGCCGCCGGTTCCGCCGTCGCCGCCGTTACCGCCGGGGGACTGACCGGGGATCGGCATGCCGCTGAACGGAACACTCGCGACGCCGGCGGAGTTACCCGATCCGCCGGTGCCACCGGCACCTCCGGCGACGATGCCGTCGCCGCCGGCTCCGCCGTTGCCGCCGTTCCCGCCGGCTGCGCGGGTGTGGCTCGACCCGCCGGTCCCACCTTGGCCGCCGTTCCCCCCGGCGCCACCGATGTAACCGTCTCCACCCCGGCCGCCGTTGCCACCGGTACCACCGGACGCATCCGCTTTGCTGATGTTGAGGTTGATGGTGGAATTGCCACCCGTTCCGCCGGCGCCGCCTTTGCCGCCGGTGACGGTCGTGCTGCCCTGGCCACCGGCGCCGCCGGTGCCGCCCGTGCCGCCCGGACCGTAGTTGCTGTCGCCTCCGGTTCCACCGGCGCCGCCGGTTCCGGCAGTGCCGGCAGCACCCCCGCCCACGCCTGGGGTGCCGGCTTTGCCGCCCGTGCCACCGGTGCCACCGGTGCCCGGACCCTGGGTGCTGGTTGCTGCGGCGCCGGTGCCACCATTTCCGCCTGTTCCACCGGTGCCGGCAGTGCCGCCGACGCCGTTGTGGCCCGCTGCGCCGGCACCGGTCCCGGTTTTGCCGCCGGTACCGCCCTGCCCGCCGTCGCCACCCGTACCGCCCTGGCCGGCTGCGATGGGTGTGATGCCCTGCGCACCGGGACCGCCCTGCCCGCCCGGGCCGCCCTGACCGCCTTGGCCGCCCTGGCCGCCGTCGCCGTTGGTGCCGCCGACACCCGCGGTGCCGCCGTTGCCACCCTTGCCGCCCATGCCGCCGGTGCTGCCCTTGCCGCCAGTGCCGCCGGGCTGGGTGGCATCGATGCCGGCGGCACCGGTGCCACCCTGACCACCCTGGCCCCCGGTACCTCCCGCGCCGGCGTTGCCCCCGGCCGCGGCGGTGCCGGCCGCCCCGCCGTTGCCGCCCGTTCCTCCGGTACCGGGCAGCAGGCCGCTGCTGCCGGATGCACCCTGGCCGCCGATGCCACCGGTGCCGCCAGTGCCCGCAGTGCCGCCGGTACCGTTGCTGCCCGCTGCTCCGGCACCGGTGCCGGCCTGACCGCCGGAATTGCCCTGGCCACCATTGCCAGCCTGGCCACCTTGGCCGCCCTGACCGCTGTCGCCGCCGCCGACCGGAGTGGCGCCTTGCGTCCCTAGGCCGCCTGCGCCGCCGGTGCCGCCGGTGCCGCCCTGGGCGCCCTGGCCACCGTCGCCGTTGGTCCCGCCGATGCCCGCGTTGCCGCCGTTTCCGGCCAGGCCGGCGTTACCGCCGTGGCCACCGGTCCCCCCGGTGCCGGGCCCGTTGGTCCCATCACCGGCCGCGCCTCGGCCGCCCGTGCCACCGGTGCCGCCCTGTCCGCCGGCGCCTCCGTCACCGCCGTCGCCGACGGTGCCGGCACCGACACCGGCCAGGCCGCCGGTGCCACCCTGGCCCCCGTTGCCGCCTCGGCCGCCCATTCCGCCCTGACCATTGGTGCCGCCGATCGGTGCAGCGCCTTGCACGCCAGCACCACCGGTGCCGCCTTGGCCGCCCTGACCACCGGTGCCGCCCAGGCCGCCGTCGCCGTTGGAACCGCCGATTTCTGCCTGGCCACCGGTACCAGCCAATCCGGCGGCGCCTCCGGTGCCTCCGTCACCGCCGGTGCCGGCGCCCTGGGTGGCCGTGCCGGCGGCACCCGTGCCACCGAGACCGCCTGCGCCACCGGTGCCCGCCGTGCCACCGGTGCCGCCGCCGCCCACTCCGCCGGCGCCGGCGCCGGCGATGCCGCCTTCGCTGCCCGTGCCACCGGCACCACCCCGGCCGCCGGTGCCGCCCTGAGCAACGGTTCCGCCGGCGGGTGCGGCGCCCTGGGCGCCGTTGCCACCTTGGCCGCCCTGGCCGCCGGTGCCACCCTGGCCGCCGTGGCCACCGTCGCCGTTGGCGCCGCCGATGGTCGCCGCGCCGCCCGCGCCGGCCTGTCCAGCGGAGCCACCAACGCCGCCGGTGCCGCCGGTGCCGGGGCCCTGGGTGGCGGTGCCGTTGGCACCCCGTCCGCCGAGCCCACCGGTGCCGCCGGTGCCCCCGGTGCCGCCGTCGCCGCCATCACCCACGGAACCAGCGCCGGTACCGGCCACGCCACCCTGGCTGCCTTGGCCGCCGGTGCCACCCGCTCCGCCGACTCCGCCTTGGGCGTCGGTACCTCCAACGGGGCTGCTGCCTTGCAAGCCGGTGCCGCCCAGGCCGCCGGCGCCACCTTGCCCGCCCTGGCCGCCGTGGCCGCCGTCGCCGTTGGCGCCGCCGATGGTCGCCGTGCCGCCCGCGCCGGCCTGTCCAGCGTTGCCACCGACGCCACCGGTGCCGCCGGTGCCGGGTCCCTCGGTCAGCGTGGCGGTGGCGCCGTTGCCGCCGTTGCCGCCCTGGCCGCCGCTGCCGCCGGTGCCGCCGGTGCCGCCGTTGCCAACTGTGCCGGCACCGGTACCCGCCTCGCCGCCCTGGCTGCCCTGGCCGCCGGTACCACCTGCGCCGCCCTGGCCACCCTGACCGTTGAGTCCGCCACCGGTAGGCGTGGTCCCTTGCGTACCGGTGCCGCCGTTCCCGCCTCTGCCGCCGGTACCGCCCTGGCCGCCGTGGCCGCCGTGGCCGTTGGATCCGCCCGCGACTGCCTCTCCGCCGGCGCCGGCCTTGCCCGCGGCACCACCGGTTCCACCAGTTCCACCGGTACCGGGGCCCTCAGCACCGGTGACGTTGGCGCCTCGGCCACCGAGGCCTCCGGTGCCACCGGTGCCGGCGGTACCGCCGACACCCCCATCGCCCGCAGCGCCGGCGCCGGAACCGGCCTTGCCGCCCACGCCGCCCGCACCGCCGGTGCCACCGTCACCGCCTTGGCCCCCCTGGCCACTGGTGCCGCCGCCGACCGGTTCAATTCCTTGTGCGCCAGCACCGCCAGTGCCACCGTCACCGCCTTGACCACCCTGGCCGCCTTGACCGCCGTCACCGTTGGCGCCGCCGACACCGGCCGCGCCACCCCGGCCGCCCTGGCCGCCATCGCCGCCACCGGTGCCGGTGCCACCGGTGGCGCCGGGGCCGGTGGCGTTGACGCCTTTGGCGCCATCGCCGCCCTGACCACCCATGCCTCCGGTGCCGCCGGCCCCCGCGCTGTCCGCGCCGGCATTGGTGCCTGCGGCGCCGGCTTTGCCGCCGGTTCCGCCGGTGCCGCCCTTACCGGCACTCGTGGTGCTGGTGGCTGCTGCGCCTTCGCCGCCAGTTCCGCCGGTTCCGCCGGTTCCTGCCGTGCCGCCGTTGCCGGAATTGCCCGCTGTCCCGGCACCAGAACCCGCGTTGCCGCCTTGCCCGCCGGTGCCGCCGGTGCCACCTTCACCACCGAGGCCGCCCTGGCCGCTGTTGCCGCCGCCGGCCGGTATGGTGCCGTGCGCGCCGTCGCCGCCGGTACCGCCGGAACCGCCGGTGCCGCCTTGACCGCCCCGGCCGCCATCGCCGTTCGTCCCGCCGGTGCCGGCCGCGCCTCCGGTACCGCCTTTGCCACCCATTCCACCCTCGTCGCCGGAACCACCTGTGGAACCCGCCGCTATGCCGTTGTTGCCCTTGTGGCCGGTGCCACCTTGGCCGCCCTGACCGCCGGTTCCTCCGGTGCCGGCGTTGCCCGTGCTCGAACCAGCTCCGGCGGTGCCGGCGTTGCCTCCACTACCACCGGTGCCACCGGTGCCAGGGCCATCGATGCTGGTAGCAGCGGCGCCTTGGCCGCCGTGACCGCCGGTGCCGCCGGTGCCGGCGGTGCCACCGACACCGGTGTTGCCTGATGCGCCGGCACCCGCTCCGGCGCTGCCACCCTGTCCGCCGTTGCCGCCCTGACCACCGCTGCCGCCCAGCCCACCTTGGCCGAGGGAGCCACCACCGGTCGGGCTGATCCCCTGGGCGCCGTCGCCGCCGGTACCGCCGGTGCCGCCGGAGCCGCCTCGGCCTCCGTTGCCCCCGTTGCCGTTGGTGCCACCGATGCCCGCGGCGCCCCCGGTGCCGCCATTACCACCCGACCCGCCGGTGGACCCGGAGCCACCGGCGCCCCCGGGGTCGGTTGCGTTCGCGCCGGAGTGTCCGGTGCCGCCGGTGCCTCCTGTCCCGCCGTTGCCGCCGGTGCCGGCGTTACCGCTAACGCCTGCGCTGCCGACCCCTTGCCCGGCGAGGCCGCCGCCGCCGGCCGCCCCGCCGGTGCCGCCGCTGCCGCCGTCGCCTGCGGCGGCGCTGCTGGTGCCGGTGATTCCGGTGCCACCCTGACCGCCGTCGCCGCCCTTGCCGCCCTGGCCGCCGTTGCCGTTAGTGCCGCCGGTGCCGGCCGCTCCGCCATCGCCGCCCTGGCCACCCTGGCCACCCTGGTAGCCGGTGGCGTCGCTGCCGTTGGCGAGTGTGGCGTGGTGCCCGACGTCGCCCTTGCCGCCGGTGCCACCCACACCCCCGGCGCCTCCGGTGCCCGCCGCACCTTGGACGCCGGCCGAACCGGCGCCGGTGCCGGCCAGACCACCGTCACCGGCCTGCCCACCGGTGCCGCCGGTGCCGCCGGTGCCACCGGCGCTGTTGTTGCCGGTGATTCCGATGCCGCCCTGGCCGCCCTGTCCACCGTTGCCACCGCGTCCGCCGTTGCCGTTGGTAGCACCGGCGCCGGCCGCTCCGCCCTGGCCGCCCTGGCCACCCTGGCCGCCCTGGTAGCCGGTGGCGTCGCTGCCGTCAGCCTTCGTCGCGGCCGGACCGGTGCCGCCCTGGGCGCCGTCGCCACCGACGCCGCCGGTGCCGCCGTTGCCGTGATTACCGCCGTCACCGCCGCGGCCGCCGGCTGCGCCGGACGCTCCGGCGACGGTGGCATCGGCACCCTTGCCGCCGGTTCCACCATTGCCGGTGCTGGTGGGAGACTGCCCGCTGAGGCCCTGTGCACCGGTGGCGGACCCGTTGCCGCCCAAGCCGCCGGCACCGCCGTCCCCGGTGTCGCCGCCCTGTCCACCGGTGCCGCCGACGCCGGCGTTGGTCGTCCAGCTGCCGTCACCGCCCTTGCCGCCGTCGCCGGCGGTACCGCCCTGTCCGCCGACGCCGCCACCGCCGCCTCTGCCCGCCACGGCGACGTTGCCGTGCGCGTCGCTGCCGCCGTCGCCGCCGTCACCACCTTGACCGCCAAAGCCGCCACTTCCGCCATTGCCACCGGTCTTGCCGGTCTCACCTGCACCGGTGGCGTTCGCGCCAGTCATGCCCGCGCCCCCGGTACCACCGGTGCCGCCGGTGCCGCCGTCACCACCCTTGCCGCCGCTGCCGCCCAGGGCACCGCCATCACCGCCTTGTCCACCGCGGCCACCGAGACCGCCGGTAGCGCCGGTGGTACCGGACTGACCCGGAGCAGACCCGTCGGCGCCCGGACCGCCCTGCGCACCGGCGCCGCCGGTGCCGCCGGTGCCGCCGGTGCCGTAGTTACCCCCGTTGCCGCCCCGCCCGCCTGCGGCTCCCGTCCCGCCTATCGCGGTGGCATCGGCACCCTTGCCGCCGGTGCCACCGCTGCCGCTGTCGGTGGGAATCTGCCCGTTGAGGCCTTGCGCGCCGGGCTGGGACCCTGCGCCGCCCGCGCCGCCCGTGCCGGCCGTGCCGGTATTGCCACCCTGTCCACCGGCGCCCCCGACGCCGTTGTTATACGCCCATGTGCCCTCGCCGCCCGTGCCACCGCGACCGGCCGTGCCGGCATCACCGCCATTACCGCCCCGGCCGCCAGCTCCCTGGATCCCGTCGCCACCGATCAGCCCGCCGGCACCGCCGGCACCGCCGTCGCCACCTTTCCCGCCGGAGGCACCGTTGCCGCTGTCGCCGCCGGTGCCACCGTCGAGGCCAGGGGTGAGCTGGTTGGCACCGGCCGCACCGTCGCCACCGGCGCCGCCGACGCCGCCGGCGCCTCCTGCCCCGCCGGCCCCGCCAGCCCCGACCAACATGCCGCCGGCGCCGCCTGCGCCGCCGTTGCCACCCGTCCCGCCCGCCGTGCCCGAGCCGGCAGTTGACCCGGAGATACCCGGGGTACCGGCCTGGCCCTCGCCGCCCGCCCCGCCGACGCCGCCGGGTCCGATGAACCAGGCGCGACCGCCCGCCCCGCCGGCGCCGGCGGCCACCCCGCCCGCCCCGATGCCGCCGGCTCCACCGGCCCCGCCGCCGCCGTACAGCCAGCCGCCGCTACCGCCCTGCCCACCGGATGCGCCCGCGCCGCCGGCGCCACCGCTACCGCCGTTGCCGATCAGGCCCGCGGCACCGCCGGCGCCCCCGGGCAGACCCGCGGTGGTCTGCGAGTAACCGTTGCCGCCGTTGCCCCACAACAACCCTCCCGGGCCGCCGTCGGGGCTGGTCGCAGTACCCCAGGCGCCGTTGCCGATCAGCGGCCGGTTCAGTAACTGCTGGGCAGGCGCGTTGATCGCATTCAGGGCTGCCTGCAGCGGCGACACATTTGCGGCCTCGGCCCCCATATAAGCGCCGGCCGCGGTGGTCAGCGTGTGGCAGAACTGGCTGTGGAACAACGACGCCTGCGCGCTCAACTCCTGATATTCGCGCCCGAGGGTGCCGAACAGCGCGGCGACCGCAGCCGACACCTCATCCAGTCCGGCCGCCGCCACCGCGGTTGTCGGCGCCGCCGCCAACCCGGTGGCCGCGCGCAGCGAACTTTCGATGCCGGCGAGATCCGTCGCCGCCCAGGACAAAACGTCCGCATTGACCATGATTGACATCGTGAAAAACCCTCCAACACCAGGTACTTCCGCGGACAGGTAGGCAGGAATCGACGGACACGTTACGCAGCGAACCGTTTTTGGGAAGGGCATTTCGCAAACTCATTTGTGGAGCATCGGCTCCCCAAGACGGGTCCCGTGACGGCCCGGCAGACATTAAGTTAGAGTTGAGCGGAACAGACTCAACCTTGACGGCGTTGGACTACGCGACGAGATTTTGAACTACGTATCAGAAACGGAGGTGTCGTGGACTCTTTCAACCCGACCACCAAGACGCAGGCGGCTCTGACGTCGGCACTGCAGGCGGCATCGTCCGCGGGCAACCCCGAAATCAGGCCGGCCCATCTGTTGATGGCGCTGCTGACCCAGAACGACGGGATCGCCGTCCCCCTGTTGGAGGCTGTCGGTGTCGAGCCCGCCGCCATCCGCACTGAGACCCAGCGACTGCTGGACCGGTTGCCGCAGAGCAGCGGAGCCAGCTCGCAACCCCAGCTGTCCCGCGAGTCGCTGGCGGCGATCACCACCGCCCAGCACCTGGCCACCGAGATGGACGACGAGTTCGTCTCCACCGAGCACCTGCTGGTCGGCCTGGCCACCGGTGACTCCGACGTCGCCAAGGTGCTTACCGGCCACGGCGCGTCGCCGCAGGCGTTGAGTGACGCGTTCGTCAAAGTGCGCGGCAGCGCGCGGGTGACCAGCGCCGACCCCGAAGCCACCTATCAGGCGCTGGAGAAGTACTCCAC
Organism: Mycobacterium sp. NGS24; assembly: GCF_059813065.1. Taxonomy (NCBI): domain Bacteria; kingdom Bacillati; phylum Actinomycetota; class Actinomycetes; order Mycobacteriales; family Mycobacteriaceae; genus Mycobacterium; species Mycobacterium sp. NGS24. The sequence goes on along the minus strand of NZ_JCALDW010000023.1, from coordinate 54,592 downwards.
CGACCTCACCGAACGCGCCCGCGACGGCAAACTCGACCCGGTCATCGGGCGCGACAACGAGATTCGTCGGGTGGTGCAGGTGCTGAGCCGCCGTACCAAGAACAACCCGGTGCTCATCGGTGAGCCCGGCGTCGGCAAGACCGCGATCGTGGAGGGTCTCGCCCAGCGCATCGTCGCCGGCGACGTGCCGGAAAGCCTGCGCGACAAGACCGTCGTCTCCCTGGATCTCGGATCGATGGTGGCCGGCGCCAAGTACCGCGGCGAGTTCGAGGAACGACTCAAAGCCGTCCTCGACGACATCAAGAACTCCGCCGGGCAGATCATCACGTTCATCGACGAGCTGCACACCATCGTCGGCGCCGGTGCCACCGGCGAATCGGCGATGGACGCCGGCAACATGATCAAGCCGATGCTGGCCCGCGGCGAACTGCGACTGGTCGGCGCGACCACGCTCGACGAGTACCGCAAGTACATCGAGAAGGACGCCGCGCTGGAGCGCCGTTTCCAGCAGGTGTTCGTCGGCGAGCCGTCCGTGGAGGACACCGTGGGCATCCTGCGCGGCCTCAAGGACCGCTACGAGGTGCACCACGGCGTGCGGATCACCGACTCCGCGCTGGTGGCCGCGGCCACGCTGTCCGACCGCTACATCACTGCGCGTTTCCTGCCGGACAAGGCGATCGACCTGGTCGACGAGTCCGCGTCGCGGCTGCGGATGGAGATCGACTCCCGTCCGGTGGAGATCGACGAGGTAGAGCGGCTGGTCCGTCGGCTCGAGATCGAAGAGATGGCGCTGGCCAAGGAAGAGGATGCCGCCTCACGCGAGCGACTGGAGAAGCTGCGCGCCGAACTGGCCGACTACAAAGAGAAGCTGGCCGAGCTGACCACCAGATGGCAGAACGAGAAGAACGCTATCGACGTCGTCCGCGAACTCAAGGAACAGCTGGAAACGCTGCGCGGCGAAGCCGAGCGCGCCGAGCGCGACGGCAACTACGAAAAGACCGCCGAACTGCGCTACGGCCGCATCCCCGAGCTCGAGAAGAAGCTCGACGCGGCGATCCCGCAGGCCGAGGCCCGCGAGAACGTGATGCTCAAGGAGGAGGTCGGCCCCGACGACATCGCCGACGTGGTGTCGGCGTGGACCGGCATCCCAGCGGGACGGCTGCTGGAAGGTGAGACCGCCAAGCTGTTGCGCATGGAAGACGAGCTGGGCAAGCGCGTCGTCGGGCAGAAGAAGGCCGTGCAGGCCGTGTCCGACGCGGTGCGCCGCAGCCGGGCCGGGGTAGCCGACCCGAACCGGCCCACCGGCTCGTTCCTGTTCCTCGGACCGACCGGTGTCGGTAAAACCGAGCTGGCAAAAGCGTTGGCGGACTTCCTGTTCGACGACGAACGCGCCATGGTCCGCATCGACATGAGTGAGTACGGCGAGAAGCACTCGGTGGCTCGGCTGGTCGGTGCGCCGCCCGGCTACATCGGTTACGACCAGGGTGGTCAGCTGACCGAGTCGGTGCGCCGCCGGCCCTACACCGTGGTGCTGTTCGACGAGGTGGAGAAGGCCCACCCGGATGTGTTCGACGTGCTACTGCAGGTGCTCGACGAGGGCAGGTTGACCGACGGCCAGGGCCGCACGGTGGACTTCCGCAACACCATCCTGATCCTGACCTCCAACCTCGGCTCCGGTGGCACCGAGGAGATGGTGATGGCGGCGGTGCGTTCGGCGTTCAAGCCGGAATTCATCAACCGCCTGGACGATGTGCTGATCTTCGACGGCCTCAACCCCGAGGAGCTGGTGCAGATCGTCGACATCCAGCTGGTCCAACTGGCCAAACGACTCGCCCAGCGGCGGTTGCAGCTGGAGGTGTCGCTACCGGCCAAGCAGTGGCTGGCGCACCGCGGATTCGACCCGGTGTACGGGGCGCGACCGTTGCGCCGGCTGGTGCAGCAGGCGATCGGCGATCAGCTGGCCAAGATGCTGCTGGCGGGCGACGTGCACGACGGCGACGTGGTGCCGGTCAACGTCAGCGCGGACGGGGACTCGCTGGTCCTCGGTTGATCCGCCCGGTGTCCGTCGCCGCCTGCAGCAGCTGGCGGGCCACCGGGGTGGCGACGGTTTGGCGCAACAGTTGGTCTTCGATGCGCAGGCCGGTCGGCAGGTCCGCGGACGCGGCGTCCACCGCGAGTTTGGCTGCCGCGATCGCGGTCCCCGGGGCGGCCGCGATCCGGCGGGCCAGCCGGTCGACGAACCGGCGTAACTCGTCGGCCGGCAGCGCCCGATTGAGGTAACCCCAGGCCTGGGCGGTCTCGGCATCGACGTCCAGACCGCCCAGGATCACTTCGAGAGCCCGCGACCGGCCCACCAGCCGCGGCAGCCGCTGGGTGCCGCCACCACCGGGAACGATGCCCACCGACACCTCCGGATGGCCCAAAACCGTTGTGCCGGTTGCCCCGTAACGCATGTCGAAAGCCATGACCAGTTCGCAGCCGCCGCCGCGGCACACCCCTTCGATGACGGCGATGGTCGCTTTCGGCAGGGTCCGCACCCGCTCGGTGAGGGCGTGGAAGAGCGACAACTCCTCATGCAGCCCGACGTCATCGGGTGGCAGGTGCGCGATCAGCGCCACGTCCGCGTGCGCGATGAAGGTCTGCGGGTCCGCCGAGTCCAGTACCAGCACCCGCACCCCGTCATCGGCGGCCACCTCGATGAGCAGCCGGTCGAGTTCGGTGAGCAGTGCGACATCGAGCAGGTTGATCGGCGGATTGTCGATAGACGCCCGGCAGATCCCATCCCCGGCGGCCACACGCAGCAGCCGATAGTCCCGGTAGTGCATGGACACCTCGCCTATGTTTGTCCGCCGCCGCTTCCGCCGGTACCCGCGGTACCGCCGCTGCCGCCGATGGTGCCGTTCGGGGGCTGACCCGGCCCGCCGGGTCCACCCCCGAGTCCGAGCTCGAGCATTCCGGGTCCGCCGGCGCCGCCGCTGCCGCCGTCCCCACCGGGCCCGCCGCTGCCGGAGTCGGAGTCGCCGCCGTCACCTCCGGTACCGCCGCTACCACCGTCGCCACCCGGTTCGAGCGGCGTCCCGCGGCCACCGTCGCCACCATTGCCGCCCATGCCGCCGTTTCCGCCGCTGCCGGCACCGATTCCCTGGCCGCCGTCGCCGCCGTCGCCGCCGCCACCCCCGGGCGCGTTGCCCTGGCCTACGGTGCCGCCGTAGCCGCCTTGCCCGCCAGTGCCGCCGGCCCCGCCGGGATCACCGGCACCACCCGTGCCGCCGTCTCCGCCGTCACCACCGGACAGCACGGCGGCGTTACCGCCGATACCGCCGTCCCCGCCCTTACCGCCGGTGCCGTTGGTGGCGTTGCCGCCCTCACCGCCCGTGCCACCGTCACCGGCTGCCGCGTTTGCGGTCCGGCCCTCTCCGCCGGTTCCGCCGTTCCCGCCCTGACCGGCGGTGCCGTTGGCGGCGTCGCCACCTTTGCCGCCGCTGCCACCGTTACCGGCGCTGGTTCCGGTCGACGTACCGCCGTCGCCACCCGCGCCGCCATGACCACCCGCGCCTGCCGTGCCGCGTCCACCGTCTCCGCCGTCCCCGCCGAGGCCGCCGTTGACTGCTCCACCCCCAAGCACGTTCGAGCCGCCACCTGCGCCGCCCTTTCCGCCGTTTCCGCCGGTTACGCCGTCGCCGCCAGCACCGCCTTCGCCTCCTGCGCCGCCCGACCCGCTGGCTGAGAAGAATATGGCGCGACCGCCGTCTCCGCCGTCACCGCCGGTTCCGCCCGCAGCCTGGGTGCCGCCCTGGCCGCCGGCGCCGCCGTTCCCGCCGTCGCCCCCGCTGCCGTTGCTGGTCGTCAGCGTGCCACCGTTACCGCCTCTGCCACCGTCGCCCGCGGCGAAGGTAACGCCGTCACTGCCCTGGTCGCCTGCCGAAGAGCCCAGCCCGCCGTGCCCTCCGGTTCCCGCCGTCCCGGAGTTGCCCCCGTCGCCGCCGTCGCCACCGGGGCCGCCGATCGGGGTGGCGAAGGTTGCCGAGGTTCCAATGGCACCGTTTCCGCCCTTGCCGGCAACGCCGGCATCTGCGCCGTCACCGCCGTCACCGCCGGCACCGCTGAGCGCCTGCCCACCCACTCCGGTCCCACCCGTCCCGCCGTCGCCACCGCGGCCGCCGTCACCGCCGGCACCCGCGTCGCCGCCGTCGCCGCCGTCTTGCCCGGCGAGGACGGCGGTGGCTCCTTCAACGCCATTGCCGCCGGTGCCGCCGTGGCCGGCATTTCCGCCGGTCCCGCCCATACCCCCGACGCCGCCTGCGGTGCCACCGTTTCCACCGTCGCCCCCACTGCCGCCATCGCCACCTCTGCCGCCATCGGTGCCGTCTCCGGTCACGGCGGTGTAACCGGCCGACCCGTCGGCCCCGTCGCCGCCGATACCCCCGACCCCACCGTTGCCGTACTTGCCCCCGTCGCCGCCGTCGCCGCCGTCCGCGCCGTTGGCGCCCGGGATGGTGCCGTCGGCGCCGGTGCCGCCGGCTCCGCCGTCACCTCCGGTGGTCGGGGAGGACCCGGCAGCTCCGTCTGCACCCCGGGTGGAACCCGCGCCACCGGCACCGCCGCCACCGCCGAGCCCCGGGTCGCCGCCCTTGCCGCCGGCACCGCCGACGCCGGCATTGACGGTCCAGGTGCCGGTGGCGCCCGCCCCGCCGTCACCGGGTGCGTTGCCGGCCCCGCCGGTGCCACCTGCGCCACCGACTCCCTGGGCGGCGGTCTGGCCCAGGACGTTGGTGCCGCCCGCGCCACCCGCGCCACCGTTGCCGCCCTGACCGCCGGATCCGCCGTTGCCGCCGTCGGTGCCGTCGGCGCCGCGAACGGGACCGACGGCGCCGTCGTGCCCCAAACCGCCTGCACCACCCGCGCCGCCCGCCGCACCTGCGCCGCCGATACCGCCGCTGCCGAGCAGGCCGCCGCCTCCGCCGGCACCGCCGTTGCCCCCGCTGCCACCCTGGCCGCCAGTGGCGCCGTCCGGAGCGCCGGCTATGCCGTCCGCGCCGCTCGCCCCGGTCGCGCCGGCCCCACCGTTGCCGCCGACGCCGCCCGTACCGATCAGTCGGGCCGCCCCGCCGGCTCCGCCGTCGCCCCCGGCGCCACCGGGTATCGCGGCGGCACCACCCGCCCCGCCGGCCCCGCCGTTGCCCAGCAGCCAGCCACCGCTGCCGCCGGCACCGCCCGCGGCGCCGGCCCCACCGGTGCCACCGTTGCCGCCGTTGCCGATCAAACCGGCGGCACCACCGGCGCCGCCGGCAACGCCCGGTGTGCTGGGCGAGTAACCGTTGCCGCCGTTGCCCCACAGCAGACCCCCGGCGCCACCGTTGGGGCTGGCCGCCGTGCCGCCGGCACCGTTGCCGATCAGTGGGCGTCCCAGCAGGGTTTGCGTAGGTGCGTTGATGAGCTGTTCGACCAGCTGAAGGGGAGCGGTGTTCGCGGCTTCAGCTGCGGCGTATGCCCGTCCCGCCCCGCCAAGCACCGCGGCGAACTGGTCGTGATACGCCGCCGCCCGGGCCACCAGGAGCTGGTAGTCGCGGCCATAGTTGCCGAACAGGGCGGCGATCGCCGCGGAGATCTCGTCCCCGGCGGCGGCAAGCACGCCGGTGGTCGGTATCGCGGCGACCGTGCTGGCCTGCGTGACTGTCGAGCGAATGCCGACCAATTCGTCGGCCGCTTGTTGCAGAGCTTGCGGGGTGACCAATAGTGCCATGGTGAATCCATTCAAGAGCGGGGAATTTGTTCGCTGACGGCAGGTGAGCTGCAACGACGTTACTCAGCCCGCCACTGGTTCGTCGGGCTTTTGCCGAATCGGTAGGCCTGACGTATTTCGGCTATTGGCCAAATGAATTTCATGAAATACGAATCAATGAAAATGGCCGTGCAATTCGCCTGCTGCCCGCCCGCCGCACCGTTCCGCCACGCCGGTCACCGCACCTGTGACGCGGTTGTGACCTGCTCGGATTCTGTGTTCCACCCGCACAACAGATAAGCTGTGCTGCGATGGTCCCGCTCTGGTTCACACTGTCCGCACTGTGCTTCGTCGGTGCGGCGGTGTTGTTGTACGTCGATATCGATCGACGTCGCGGACGCAGCAGACGCCGCAGGTCGTGGGCCAGATCGCACGGGTTCGACTACGAACGCGAATCGACCGACATCCTGCACCGGTGGAAGCGCGGCGTGATGTCGACGGTCGGTGATGTCCCGGCCCAGAACGTCGTGCTGGGCCAGATCCGCGGCGAAGCGGTGTACATCTTCGACCTCGAAGAGGTCGCCACCGTGATCGCGCTGCACCGCAAGGTCGGCACCAACGTGGTGGTGGACCTGCGACTCAAGGGACTCAAGGAGCCACGGGAAAGCGACATCTGGCTGCTCGGTGCGATCGGGCCGCGGATGGTCTACTCCACCAACCTCGATGCGGCCCGGCGGGCCTGCGACCGGCGGATGGTCACTTTCGCCCACACTGCCCCCGACTGCGCCGAGATCATGTGGAACGAGCAGCACTGGACGCTGGTCGCGATGCCGATCGCCAGCACCCGTGCCCAGTGGGACGAGGGCCTGCGCACCGTCCGCCAGTTCAACGACCTGCTGCGGGTGTTGCCGCCGCTGCCCGCCGACGCAGCCGAGGAGCCCGGCGAACCCGAGAATCTGCGTGCTCCGGGCCGTCCGTTGGCTTCGGCCGCCCGCGCGGAGTTGCCGTCGCGGCGTACGCAAGCCGACCCGGCCGCCGGGATCATGTCTGATCTGGGACGGCGGGCGGCGGAGCCCGTCCGCCGCGAGGAGAGCCGTCCCGAAGGCGCTCCGCGTCCGCCGCGAGCGGGACGCAACGGCCAGCAGGCCAGCAACTACCAGCACTGAGAGTTCATGCCTCGACCTGTTGCGTTGATCACTGGGCCCACGTCCGGAATCGGTGCGGGCTACGCGCGCCGGTACGCCCACGACGGCTACGACCTGGTCCTGGTTGCCCGCGACGCGGTGCGCCTCGAGCAACTCGCCGACGAATTGGCCGCGCAGCCGGGCGCGGTCGAGATCCTGCAAGCAGACCTGGCCGATGCCGACGACCGTGCCAAGGTCGCCGAACGGCTGGCCGCCGGGGTGCGGGTGCTGGTGAACAACGCCGGTTTCGCCACGTCTGACGAATTCTGCGACGCCGACCCCGCAGTCCTGCAACAGCAGCTCGACGTCAACGTCACCGCGGTGATGCACCTGACCCGGGCCGCGTTGCCGGCCATGCTCGACGCCGGCGCCGGCACCGTGATCAACATCGCCAGCGTGGCCGGGCTGCTGCCCGGCCGGGGATCGATGTACGCCGCGTCCAAAGCCTGGGTGGTTTCGTTCACCGAGGGCCTGGCCGACGCCCTGCGCGGCACCGGCGTCGGGGTGCACGCGGTGTGTCCGGGATACGTGCACACCGAGTTCCACGCCCGGGCCGGGGCGGACGTGACGAGGGTTCCGTCGTTCCTGTGGCTCGAGGTCGACGAGGTGGTGCGCGAAAGTCTCGCCGACATCGCCCGCGGCAAAGTGGTCAGCGTGCCCAGCCTGCGGTACAAGGCTCTGATCGGTGCCAGCGGCGTGGTGCCGCGCGGTGTTCTGCGGGCCGGCACCGGGCGGTATTCACCCCGCAGGGTGATCGCCGCGGTCAACCGACGGATCGGCGGCGGCCGTGGCCGCACCTGAGCGCGCCGAACTCGCCGACCTGGTGCGCCGGCTGTCGGTGGTGCACGGTCGGGTCACGCTGTCGTCGGGCAAGGAGGCCGACTACTACGTCGATTTGCGCCGCGCCACCCTGCACCACCGCGCGTCCGCGCTGATCGGCCGGCTGATGCGCGAGCTCACCCACGACTGGGACTACGCGGTGGTCGGCGGCCTGACGCTGGGGGCCGATCCGGTGGCCACCGCCGTCATGCACGCGCCGGGCCGCCCGATCGACGCATTCGTGGTCCGCAAGTCGGCGAAAGCCCATGGCCTGCAACGGCTTATCGAAGGTTCCGAGGTGTCCGGTCAACGCGTGCTGGTGGTCGAGGACACCAGCACCACCGGCGGTTCGGCGCTGACGGCGGTGCGCGCCGTCCAGGATGCCGGCGGTGAGGTGGTCGGCGTGGCCACCGTGGTGGACCGGGCAACCGGTGCCGCGGAAGCCATCCGGGCCGAGGGGTTGCCGTACCGCAGTGTGCTGGGCCTAGCTGACCTGGGGCTGGGCTAGGGTCGCTGCGTGCGCGTCCCGGTGGTGTTGGCCTTCGTGCTGACCACTGTGCTGGCCACGGTGCTCGGCTGTTCGGGCTCGGATCATTCCGGTCGCATCTACGGCGCGTTCCGCGCCCACGTCGGAGAATCGCAGGCGGTGCTGGGCTGGAACGTGTCGGTCACCAACCTGCGCTGGTCCGACGACTATGTGCTGTTCGACGTCGACGCGTCGCCGACCGATCCGCACCAGCCGCACGCCAAGGCCGAAGAACTGCGTTTCGGCCTCTACGGCGCGCTGTCGCATCCGATGGAGTCGACCGGGCTGGGCAGCTGCGACGAAGCGGTCACCAAGGTGTCCGACATCGTCTCGCCGTTGAGAGCGCCACCGGACCGGCTCACCGGCACCGCGTGCCTGGGATCCACGAAGGACCGCAGCGCCGTGCGCGGGGTGTACCTGTATTCGCCGCACGACCGCATCGCCGGCACCGCGGCCGCCTACCCGGCGGCGTTCCCGGTGGGCCTGTTGCCGACCAAGGAGAGCGACACCGGCCTGGTGGTGAAGACCACCAGCGTGTCGGCCTGGCGCGCCGACGGCGTACCGGTGAATCAGGCCCAATTGAGCAACCCCGCGGCGTTCAACGGCAACGGCTACATGTTGTTGGGCCTGCAGGCCGACGCCGAAGGGTCGCGGTATCGCGACGACTCCGCAACGCGGGGCGGGCCGCTGATGCTGACGGCCGCGCCGACGCTACCCGGCAAGGGGTTGAACCCGGGGTGCACGGCCTACGGGTCCTCGGTGCTGCTGCTGCCGGACGCCTCACGGGATGCGGTGCAGGTCAACGCATCCCTGTGCACGCAGGGTGAGATCAACCAGGCGTTGCTGTACGCGACGGTCGCGATCGTCGGCACCCACGCCGCGGTGTGGACCACCAAGTGACCGAGCCGGGGCCCACCGAATGGGGTGTGCCGGCCGCCGGAGTCGGACCGTGGTCCGGGGACCTGCCCGACGATCCCAGATACGACCCGGAGCTGCTGCGCGACGGCGATACCCGCAATGTCGTCGATGCCTACCGGTACTGGACCCGGGCGGCGATCGTCGCCGACATCGACCGGCGCCGGCACAGCCTGCACATCGCCATCGAGAACTTCGGCCATGACGCCAACATCGGGTCGGTGGTGCGCACCGCGAACGCGTTCGCCGTCGACACCGTGCACATCGTCGGCCGTCGGCGCTGGAACCGGCGCGGCGCCATGGTGACCGACCGCTACCAGCGGTTGCGCCACCACGACAGCACCGCCGAGTTGATGGAGTTCGCGGCGGGCGCCGGGCTGACCGTCGTCGCGGTGGACAACGTCCCCGGTGCCGCCCGGCTGGAAGGGACCACCCTGCCGCGCCGCTGTCTGCTGGTTTTCGGCCAGGAAGGGCCGGGCATCACCGACGACACCCGCGGCGGCGCGGCGCTCACGGTGTCGATCGCCCAGTTCGGCTCGACCCGCAGCATCAACGCCGGGGTGGCTGCGGGCATCGCGATGCACACCTGGATCCGCCAGCACGGTGATCTCTCCCAGGCTTGGTAGGGCAGGATCGACAGGTATGGACCAGGTATGGGCGAACCGCGCCGCCAGCTCCGAAGCCGCCGTCACGCAACGGAATCTGACCCGGCTGTGGGGTCTGCCCGCCACCCAGCTCGGGGTGGTGGCCTGGCCGTCGAATCGGCAAGACCGGCTGTTCGGCACCTGGCACTACTGGTGGCAGGCCCACCTGCTGGACTGCCTGATCGACGCGCAGTTGCGGGACCCGCAGCCGGAGCGGCACACCCGGATCAACCGGCAGGTCCGCTCGCACCGGTTGCGCAACAACTTGCGCTGGACCAACAGCTACTACGACGACATGGCCTGGCTGGCGCTGGCGCTGGAACGGGCGGCCCGCCTGGTCGGGGTGGAGCGCAGCCGCGCGCTGCCCAAGCTGGCCAGGCAGTTCGTCAACGCCTGGATGCCCGAGCATGGCGGCGGCATCCCGTGGCGCAAACAGGACCGGTTCTTCAACGCACCCGCCAACGGTCCGGCGGGCATCTTCCTGGCCCGCTACGAAGGGCACCTGCGGCGGGCGCAGCAGCTGGCCGACTGGATCGACGAGACCCTGATCGACCCTGACAACCACCTGGTGTTCGACGGCATCAAAGAAGGTTCACTGGTCCGCGCGCAATACACCTATTGCCAGGGTGTGGTGCTCGGGCTGGAGACCGAACTGGCCAAACGCACCCACGACGACCGGCACCGGCCGCGGGTGCACCGCCTGGTTGCCGCGGTTGACAACGAGATGGCGCCCGCCGGTGTGCTGCGGGGGGCCGGCGGTGGCGACGGCGGTCTGTTCGCCGGGATCACCGCGCGCTATCTGGCGCTGGTCGCCACCGACCTGCCGGGGGACGCCGCCGAGGATGTGGCGGCCCGGGACACCGCTGCCAAGATCGTGTTGTCCTCGGCGAAGTCGGCGTGGGAGAACCGCCAGACGGTGGACGGGCTACCGGTGTTCGGCGCGTTCTGGGACCGCGACGCCGAGATACCCGTCGCCGCCGGCAAAGAGGCGCAGTTCGTGGCGGGCGCGGTGAACAGCTCGGAGATCCCGGAGCGGGACCTGTCGGTGCAACTGTCGGGCTGGATGCTGATGGAAGCCGCCCACAGCGTCGCGTCAGTCGGGAAGCACTAGCGGATCGGCCTCGTCTTCGGGCGCCGCCGCAGCGGCCCGGCGTCGGCCGCGAAAGCCTTTCCACGCCGCGATGAACGCCGGGATCATCGACACGAACAGGATGCCCAGGATGATCTTTTCCAGATTCTGGTGCACGAACGGCACGTTGCCCAGGAAATAACCGGCGATGGTGACGCCGCCGCCCCACAGCACGCCGCCGACGATGTCGAAGGCCAGATACACCGGGTAGCGCATGTAGGACACGCCCGCCACCACCGGGGTGAACGTCCGGACGAACGGCATGAACCGGGCCAGGATGATGGCCCACGGTCCGTACTTCTCGAAGAACGCGTGCGACTCGGTCACGTAGTGCTGCTTGAAGAAGCGGGAGTCCTCCCGCTTGAACAGCGCGGGGCCGATGCGCCGACCGATGAAATATCCCGTCTGGTCACCGAGGATCGCGACCACGGCGACGGCCGGTGCCAGCACCCAGATGTCCAGCGTCCCTTTGGCGGCCAATAATCCGCCGGTGAACAGCAGCGACTCGCCGGGCAGCAGCGGGAACAGCAGACCCGTCTCGACGAAGACGATGACCAGGATGGTCGGCAGTACCGCGGAGGCGAACAGACCCTCCGGGCCGATCCAGAACATCGGGTCCAGGATGCTGCCGGAGGCTACGACGGTAGTGCTCATGATGCTTCAACATACCGGCGTTGTAATACTGAGTAGGCCCAGTCTCTAGGTCTTGAGAAGAGTCTCTGTAGGAGGAGCCGTTCCATGCCCATCGCAACCCCTGAGATTTACGCCGAGATGCTGGGCCGCGCCAAGAAGAACGCCTACGCGTTCCCGGCCATCAACTGCACCTCGTCGGAGACCGTCAACGCCGCCATCAAAGGGTTCGCCGACGCCGGCAGCGACGGCATCATCCAGTTCTCGACGGGCGGTGCGGAGTTCGCGTCCGGCCTCGGGGTCAAGGACATGGTGACCGGCGCGGTGGCGCTCGCCGAGTTCACCCACGTCATCGCGGCGAAGTACCCGATCAACGTGGCCCTGCACACCGACCACTGTCCCAAGGACAAACTCGACACCTACGTGCGGCCGCTGCTGGCGATCTCCGCGGAACGGGTGCGCGCGGGGAACAATCCGTTGTTCCAGTCGCACATGTGGGACGGCTCGGCGGTCCCGATCGACGAAAACCTGGAAATCGCCCGCGAGCTGCTCAAGCACGCGGCCGAGGCCAAGATCATCCTCGAGATCGAGATCGGGGTGGTCGGCGGCGAGGAGGACGGCGTCGCCAACGAGATCAACGACAAGCTGTACACCACGCCGGAGGACTTCGAGAAGACCATCGACGCGCTGGGGCACGGCGAACATGGTCATTACCTGCTGGCGGCGACGTTCGGCAACGTGCACGGCGTCTACAAGCCGGGCAACGTGAAGCTGCGCCCCGACATCCTGGCGCAGGGGCAGAAGGTGGCGGCCGCCAAGCTCGGGTTGTCCGACGACGCCCAACCCTTCGACTTCGTCTTCCATGGCGGGTCCGGCTCGGAGAAGTCCGAGATCGAGGAGGCCCTGCGGTACGGCGTGGTGAAGATGAACGTCGACACCGACACCCAGTACGCGTTCACCCGCCCGCTGGCGGGCCACATGTTCACCAACTACGACGGCGTGCTCAAGGTCGACGGCGACGTGGGCTCGAAGAAGGTCTACGACCCGCGCAGCTATCTGAAGAAGGCCGAAGCCGCAATGGCCGAGCGGGTGGTGGAGGCCTGCAACGACCTGCACTGCGCGGGCAAGTCCCTCGCGGGCTAACTGGACTGGCAGATCTTCCACTGGTCGTCGCGGAACTGCAGGTCCAGGCTGCGCGTCGAGCGCGTCTGCGGGTCGTAGGCCATGAACGTGGTGATGTTGGCCTCAGCGTGCTGGCCGTTGACGACCACCTGGTCGATGTTGGCGATCACCGGAAACTGCTTGGCCGCCGAGACCCGCCGGTAGGTTTCTGACCAGGCTTTCTCGTCGTACTCCACGTAACCGTCGCGGGTGGTCCCGCAGGTGATGCTGCGCAGCGCGGTCAGGTCGCCCCGCTGGATCGCGATGTCGAAATTCTGGATGGTCTGCTTGACCTGGTCTTCCTGCGACGCTTTCGGATGGTCCTTGCGGGTCAGCAGGACGGTGCCGAAGATGGCGATCGCCGCCAGTGCCAGCACGATCACCACGATGGCCAGCACCCAGCCCCAGTTGCGGTTCTTGAACGACGCCTTGCCCCCGGTCCGCCCGGGGATCGACTGGGGCACGGCCGCTTTGGCGGGTGGCGTCGGCTGGGCGGCGGGCGGCTGGGTCTGGAACGCCTCGGTGGCCGCCTCCGGCGCCGTGGCGATCACCTGGGTTTCCTTCTCGTCGAAGCCGGGTGCGGTGAAGCGCCGTTCCGGTTCTTCGGCCTCGGCCGGTTCGCTGGCCGCCACCGGTTGCTGCTTGGCGAGTTTCAGCGTCTCGGTTTCGGCCTCACCGGATGCCGGCGGTGGGTTCTGGGTTTCGCCGGGGTCGCGCTGGCTGCCCGGTTTGCCGCGGAAACCGGTGCGGTCGCGGCCTGGCTCGGGTGCGTTGGGCATAGAAGGAGCTTAGCGACCCAACCGCGGCTGGTGTGCTCACCGCGGCAGCCGAATTGGCAGAATGGGCCGCATGACACCGATGGGTGACCTTCTGGGACCTGATCCGATCCTGCTGCCCGGCGACAGCGAAGCCGAAGCCGAGTTGCTGGCTGGCGAGAAGCCGGGCATCGTCGCCGCGACGCACCCGTCGGCGTCGGTGGCCTGGGCTGCACTCGCCGAAGAGGCGCTGGCCGAGGACAGGGCGATCACCGCCTACGCGTACGCGCGCACCGGCTATCACCGGGGCCTGGACCAGCTGCGCCGCAACGGCTGGAAAGGGTTCGGGCCGGTGCCTTACCAGCACCCGCCGAACCGGGGTTTCCTGCGCTGCGTGGCCGCGTTGGCGCGCGCCGCCGACGCCATCGGGGAGACCGACGAGTTCCGGCGCTGCCTGGATCTGCTCGACGACTGCGACCCCGGCGCGCGGCCCGCCCTGGGGCTGTAGTCAGAACGTCTCTTCGCAGTGGCCGTCCGGGCAGTCGATCTGGACGGTGGCGTGCTCCAACCCGCGCGCCGACAGCACCGCGCGTGCCTCGTGCAGCACCCGGCCCGAGTCGCTTGCGCTGGTCAGGTGTGCGGTGACCATGTCCTTGCCGGGGGAGAGCGTCCACACGTGCAGGTCGTGCACCTCGGTGACCCCGTCCACCGCACCGAGCGCCGACCGCAACTCGTCGACGTCGATGTGCGCGGGAGACGATTCGGACAGGATGCGCAGTGCCGCCCGGGCCAGCGCGATCGCCCGCGGCAGCACCCACAGCGCGACCAGCACCGCGACCACCACGTCGGCGTAGGGCCAGTGCGTCGTGACGGTGACTATCCCGGCGATCAGCACCCCGATGCTGCCGACGGTGTCGGCCACCACCTCCATGTAGGCGCCCTTGACGGCCAGGCTGTCCTCGGAGTGCGAGCGCAGCAGCATGGCCACGGCGAAATTGGCGGCCACTCCGGCCAGCGCCACCACGATCATCGGCAGGCCTGGCACGGTCGGTGCGCCGCCGAGCCGGTCGATCGCCTCGTAGAGGATGAACGCCGCCACCCCGACCAGCAGCGCGGCGTTGGCCACCGCGGTGAACACCTCGGCACGATGCCAGCCGTAGGTGCGGTTCGGCGACGAGCTGCCTTTGCGAGCGAGGACGACGGCGGCCAATCCCATGAAGACGGCCACCACATCGGTGAGCATGTGGCCGGCGTCGGCCAGCAGCGCGATGGAGTTGATCAGCAACGACGTGGTCAGCTCGATGACGAAGAACGTCGCCAGGATCGCGGCGGCGCCGATCATCTTGGGGATCATCCGCGAGGCGTCCGCCTCGGCGGGGGTGTGACTGTGTCCGGCGCCCATGGCGAGTAATATATGCGCAATCACGCATATATCGCAACAGTGCCAGCGCCGCGACACTGAATCCACGCACCCGACACGCCGGACGGGGTGGGCGTGCTTACCGGCTCGGTGGCCAGCACGCCGGCACACCTAGAACAACGAACCCCAGAACCGGGTCAGCCCGGCGCCCATCCCCGACAGCCGCGGCGACACCCCCGACAAGCTGAAGAGTTCGTAGACGAGCCCGAAGAACCACTGACTCGTCACCGGCGACAACAGCACGAACAGCAGAAAGAAGACGCCCCACTGCTTGGCGGGGGCCACCGCGCGCTGGGTCTGCGGGCTCAGGTGCGGCTCCAGCGCGTCGTAGCCGTCCAGGCCCGGGATGGGCAGCAGGTTCAACAGCACCGCGGTGATCTGCAGGAACCCCAGAAACGCAACTCCGGCCCACAGCACCCGGTGCGACGGCTGGTAGCACCACCGGACCGTCGTCAACAGCAACACGGCCAGCAGGAGATTCATCGCCGGCCCGGCCAGGCTCACCATGGTGCGCCGCGCCGGAGACATGGACCCGGTCCGCACATAGACCGCGGCCCCCGGCAGCCCGATACCGCCCAGGGCGATGAACACCATCGGCAACACCAGTGACAGGCCGAGATGGCTGTAGCGGCGGGGATCCAGCGTGAGGTAACCGCGCACCGCGACATCGTGGTCACCGAATCGCCAGGCGGTGTAGGCATGCCCGAACTCGTGCAGGCACAGCGACACCAGCCACCCCGCGATGACGAAGACGAACACGCCAGCGTAAGCAAGCGGCCGCACCGTGGATCCGGCCGCCCAGGCCAGCGCGGCGCCGACTGCGGTCAACCCGACCAGGCCGAGAAAGATCGGGCTAGGCCGCACCGATTCGTGCACCCGCCGATCGCTCACCGGTCGAAGCTACCGGACCAGCAACCAGCCCTCGACGTTGCGGTAGAACGTCGATCGACGCACCGGACGCTTGGCCGGCACACCGTCACGCAGCACGCGGGCGCCGGGGGTGCCCAGCTGGGCGGCACGCCCGCTCACCCAGCGCGGCCAGCGGCCCGCCAACCCCGCCCGCAGACCCGGGATCGCCGCCGTGGGCTCGATCCACACCTCGGCGGCGTCCCCGTCGAACAGCACGGTGTCGTCGACGATCGCCTCGCCACGGATCGCCGGCGACCCCTCGGCCGGCACCCAGCTGGCCCGTCCCACCAGCACCGTCCCGGTCTCGTCGCGGATCAGCGGGACCCGGCGCGCGGTGCCACCGACGGCCCGTCGCGCCGCCCGGGATCCCGTCGGCAACCGGTAGGCCCGGCTGGCGCGGGTGCGCCCGCGCGGGACGTACGCCACTTCGACGTCCAGCCGGTCGACGCGCAACAGCCGGGTCAGTACGGCGGCCAGGTCGGCGTCGGCACCGACGACAACGAGCCGCCGATAGCGGCCCGGGAGGGTACTGATGTCGGTTCCGCCGACATCCAGACCTCGCAACGCGGGCGGCAGCGGTCCCTCGTCGAACGGCAGAACCGCCACGCTGACCGCGGTTTCCGCTCGGTTAATAGGCGCGTTCATGACACTCCTTGCGCACCGCAGGATAGGGTAGGTCACCGGCTGGACCACAATAAGCGGGCATAACCCGCCAGACGAGGTGGGAGCACGTCATGCCGGCAATCGTGCTGATCGGCGCCCAATGGGGCGACGAAGGCAAAGGCAAGGCCACAGATCTGCTCGGCGGACGCGTGCAGTGGGTGGTGCGCTACCAAGGCGGCAACAACGCCGGGCACACCGTCGTGTTGCCGACCGGTGAGAACTTCGCGCTGCACCTGATCCCGTCCGGCGTGCTGACCCCGGGGGTCACCAACGTCATCGGCAACGGCGTGGTGATTGACCCGGGCGTCCTGCTCGACGAGCTCAAAGGCCTGGAAGACCGCGGTGTCGACACCTCCCGGCTGCTGATCTCCGCCGACGCCCACCTGCTGATGCCCTATCACGTGGCCATCGACAAAGTCACTGAGCGCTACATGGGCAGCAAGAAGATCGGCACCACCGGCCGCGGCATCGGACCCTGCTACCAGGACAAGATCGCCCGGATCGGAATCCGGGTCGCCGATGTGCTGGACCCCGACCAGCTGACCCACAAGGTGGAGGCGGCACTGGAGTTCAAGAACCAGGTGCTGGTCAAGATCTACAACCGCAAAGCGCTCGAACCCGGCCAGGTGGTCGAGGCACTGCTGGAGCAGGCCGAAGGTTTCCGGCACCGCATCGCCGACGCCCGGCTGCTGCTCAACAACGCACTGGACGCGGGCGAGACGGTGCTGCTGGAAGGCTCGCAGGGCACCCTGCTCGACGTCGATCACGGCACCTACCCCTACGTCACCTCGTCGAATCCGACGGCCGGTGGCGCGGCGGTGGGTTCGGGCATCGGCCCGACCCGCATCGGCACGGTGCTGGGGATCCTGAAGGCCTACACCACCCGGGTGGGCTCGGGCCCGTTCCCGACCGAACTGTTCGACGAGAACGGCGAATACCTGTCCAAGACGGGCGGCGAGTTCGGTGTCACCACCGGCCGGCGTCGCCGTTGCGGCTGGTTCGATGCCGTCATCGCGCGATACGCGACCCGGGTCAACGGGATCACCGACTACTTCCTGACCAAGCTCGACGTGCTGTCCAGCCTGGAGACGGTGCCGGTGTGTGTCGGCTACGAGGTCGGCGGCAAACGCACCGACGAGATGCCGATGACCCAGAGCGACCTGTGTCACGCCACCCCGGTGTACGAGGAGCTGCCCGGCTGGTGGGAGGACATCTCGACCGCCCGCGAGTTCGACGACCTGCCCGCTAAGGCCCGCGACTATGTGCTGCGGCTGGAAGAGCTTGCCGGAGCGCATGTTTCGTGCATCGGCGTGGGTCCCGGGCGCGACCAGACCATCGTGCGCCGGGACGTCCTGGCGGCGCGTCCGTGACCGACCCGGACCCCAAGGACCTCGACCCCGAATACGAGCACCACGGCGGCTTCCCGGAATTCGGGCCGGCCGATCCCGGTGCGGGTTTCCGGCGCTTCGTCACCGCCATGCGCCGGGTCCAGGATCTTGCGGTGTCCGCTGCGCCCGACGACGACGTGTGGGACAGGGCCGCCGAGCATGCCGCCGCGCTGGTCGAGTTGCTGGGACCGTTTCAGGCCGCCGAAGGTATCTCACCTGCCGGCCGGACGCCGGATCTGCCCGGCATGGGCAGTTTGCTGCTGCCGCCGTGGGACCTGACCCGTTACGGTCCCGACAGCGTGGAAATGACCGGTCATTTCAGCCGTTTCCACGTCGGCGGCAACATGGCGGTGCACGGGGGAGTGCTGCCGTTGCTGTTCGACCACACGTTCGGCATGATCTCGCACGCAGCCGGCCGGCCGATCAGCCGGACCGCCTTCCTGCACGTCGACTACCGCAAGGTCACCCCGATCGATGAGCCGCTGTCCATCCGCGGGCGGGTCACCCGCACCGAGGGGCGCAAAGCGTTCGTGTCCGCGGAGCTGGTGGATGCCGACGAGAACCTGCTCGCGGACGGCAACGGGCTGATGGTGCGGCTGCTGCCCGGTCAGCCCTGATCGCTACTGCTGCTGGGGATCCGGCGGCACCACGATGATGGTCGCCCCGGGGATGGCGGCCAGCGTCGCCGCCAGATTGGCCACCACGCCGGGCGGCAGCCCGGACGGCAACCCCGGAAACTGCACGCCCGCAGCGGCGGCCGGGATCGCGGGCGTGTTGGCCGCGGGCCGGGTGGCGGCCGCACCGGCGGCCGGGGCCGCCTGGGTCGGCGTCGACGACGCACCGGCGCGCGCTGCCAGCCCGGCCAGACCGGTGCCGGCCAGACCGGCCGCGGCCAAGCCCACATAGCCGCCACCTTCGCCGCCGGTGAACAGCGGTGTGGTGCCGGGGAACATCGCGGCGACTTGACGCACCGCCGGGGGCAGGAACCAGCTCTGCGGCACCGAGAGCCCGTTGAGGCTGGCCGAATTGCCGGAGATCGCGGCGGCCCCCGCTGCGATCGGTCGCGGCGCCAATGCGGCCCGCCCGAGGTACGGCTCCTCGGCAAACCCCGCCTGGCCGGCCTGGAGCTCGTTCTGTTCGAGCTCGTTGCCGGCCTGCAGCTCCTGCTCCTCGACCTCGTCGCTGCGAACCTCTTCGCTGAACTGCCCCAGCGCGACGACCAGGCTGGCAGCCGAGAGGCCCAGCGTGCCGAGCACCAGCAGGTCGAGGTCCTCGAACGGGTTCGGTAGGCCGGCGATCAGGTCGCCGATCACGTCACCCACCGTGGCTGCCGGCGCGGCCGCAGCGGCAGCGGCGTCGGTGGTGGCCGGGGGCGAGGTGAACGGATCCAACTGCGAGGCGGCCTCGGAGTTGCCGGCGTAACCGTCCATCGCGACGATGTCCTGCGCCCACATCTCGCCGTAGTTGGCCTCGGTGGTCGCGATGGCGGGGGTGTTCTGCCCGAAAATATTGGTCCGGACCAGCGACATCGCCGTGCTGCGATTGGCCGCAACCGCCGCGGGCGGCACCGTGGCCGCATAGGCCGCCTCGTAGGCGTTCGCAGCGGCCAGCGCCTGGGCGCGGGCCTGTTCGGCTTGGACGGCAGTGCCGCGCATCCACGTCAGGTACGGCGTGACCGCGGCCGCCATCGACAGTGACGACGGCCCCAACCACTCCTGGCTGGTAAGGCCGGAGATCACCGCGGCGTACGACTCCGCGGCCGCGTTGAGTTCGCCGGCCAGCCGCTCCCAGGCAGCCGCGGCCTGCATCAATGGCCCCGATCCGGGTCCGGCGTAGATACGGGCCGAATTGATCTCGGGGGGCAGCTCGCCGAAGTCCAGGCCCTGCATCGCGTTACACCCCGGCCGAACCGGTCGCGGCGGCGTTGCCGGTCTCGGTGGCCGCATACGAGCCACCGCCGGATGCCAGCGCGGCGACGAACTGCTCGTGCACGGCCGCGGCCTGCGCACTGACCAGCTGATACATGTTCGCGTGGTAGGCGAACCGCAGTGCCGTCGTTGCCGACACCGCGTCTGCGGCCGCGGGCGGCAGCGCGGTGGTGAGGGCGGCCGATGCATCGTTGAGAGCACGCATGGCCGCCCCGATACACGCCAGGTCGTGCGCGGCTGCGCCCAGCGCCTCCGGCTGGGTCGTCACGAACGACATGCACCCTCCCTCGGCCCTCGGCCAGAACTCACAGCGACTCAGCAGAGTTTCACAAGAGTTTCACGAAAATTCAAAATATGAGGCGAGAAGCGTGGTTGCGGCGGCCGCCCCTATCCTTGACCCGTGACCACAGAGCAGGCCGAGGAGGCTGGGCCGCCGCGAGTTCTGCTGCTGGGTGCCGACGAAGCGGCTCAGGAGCTGACCGTCGCGTTGCAGCGGCTGGGTGCCGAAGTGTTCACCGCCGATGCCGAGACGTGGACCGACGCCGAGGAGCTCACCGCGACCACGCAGGCCTTGGCGCCGGATTTCGTGGTGACGCTCACCGGGGCAGCCGTGACCGGTCTGGCAGATCCGGACATCGAGCTGGTGCCCGGGGCGCAGGCCGTGCAGCTGACCTCCGACCGGGAGGGTCTGCGCCGGCTGGCCGCGGACGAACTCGGCCTGCCCACCGCGCCGTTCTGGTTCGTCGAAACGCTCGCCGAACTCGAAGCGGTCGGCGCCCACGCCGGGTTCCCGATCCTGGTCAAGTCCGCCGCCGGCACCGGGCGGTCCCTGGTTCGTGCCGGCGACGAGATCGCAGCTGCGTGGGCACGCGCCACCGAGGGTGGTGTCGGCCGGGTCTGGGCCGAGACGGTGGTCGACGTCGAATTCCTGGTCACCCTGATCGTGGTCCGGACCGAAGGCCCGAACGGGCCGGTCATCGAGTTCTGCTCACCGATCGGGCACCGCAGGCAGGCCGGGGAACTGGAATCCTGGCAACCCCAGCAGCTGACCACCGCCGCCCTGGACGCGGCCAAGTCGATCGCCGCGCGGATCGTCAAGGCGCTGGGCGGGCGCGGCGTGTTCAGCGTCGAACTGATGATCAACGGGGACGAGGTGTACTTCGCCGAGGTCACGACCGGTCCGCCGGACAGCGCCTGGGTCACCCTGCGCAGTCAGCGACTCTCGGTGTTCGAGTTGCAGGCCCGCGCGATTCTGGGGGTGGCGGTCGACACCATGATGGTCTCGCCGGGAGCTGCCGTTCTGCTCGACCGGGGGCCCGCGGCCCCCGGTGCCGACGTGCTCGCCGCAGCGCTCAGTGTCCCGGAAAGCGACCTGCGGATATTCGATCCGGCCGCCGCCGACGCACCCGGCATTGCCACGCCGAATCGGGTGTTGGCGCTGGCCACCGCGCCCGAGGTGGCCGCCGCCCGCGACCGCGCCCGGCAGGTCGCGACCCGGCTGAATATGCGAGACTCTCGCGGGTGAGTTACGCAGGAGACATCACGCCCCTCCAGGCCTGGGACATGATCGTGCAGAACCCCGAGACCGTGCTGGTGGACGTGCGCACCGACGCCGAGTGGAGTTTCGTCGGCGTCCCCGATCTGTCCAGTCTGGGCCGCGAGGTGCTGTTCATCGAGTGGAACAAATTCAACGGCCAGCACAACGAGAACTTCCTGACCGAGCTGCGCGACCAGCTCCCGTCCGCCGGGGCGCCAGATCGCCCGGTGGTCTTCCTGTGCCGGTCGGGCAACCGGTCCATCGGCGCCGCGGAGGTCGCCACCGAGGCCGGCATCACGCCGTCCTACAACGTGCTGGACGGTTTCGAAGGCCAGCTCGACGCCCAGGGCCACCGGGGTGCGACGGGCTGGCGCGCGGTCGGGCTGCCCTGGAGACAGGGTTAGATGGCTGAGCTGCCCGACGGTGTCGGCCCGGCAACCCTGGGGGTGCGCGGCGGCCTGACGCGCACCGGCTTCGAGGAGACCTCCGAGGCACTGTTCCTGTCGTCCGGCTATGTCTACCCGTCGGCGGCGGTTGCCGAGCAGTCGTTCACCGGCGAGGTCGAGCACTACGTCTACTCCCGCTACGGCAACCCGACCGTGAGCATGTTCCAGGAGCGGCTGCGCCTGATCGAGGGCGCCCCGGCGGCGTTCGCGACGGCCAGCGGCATGGCCGCGGTGTTCGTCTCACTCGGTGCGCTGCTGGGCGCGGGCGACCGGCTGGTCGCCGCCCGCAGCCTGTTCGGTTCCTGCTTCGTGGTGTGCAACGAGATCCTGCCGCGCTGGGGGGTGGAGACCGTCTTCGTCGACGGTGACGACCTGTCCCAGTGGGAGGAGGCGCTGTCGGTGCCCACCCAGGCGGTGTTCTTCGAGACCCCCTCGAACCCGATGCAGTCGCTGGTGGACATCGCCGCGGTCACCGAATTGGCCCACGCGGCGGGGGCAAAAGTGGTGCTGGACAACGTCTTTGCGACCCCACTGCTGCAGCAGGGTTTCCCGTTGGGCGTCGACGTGGTGGTGTATTCGGGCACCAAGCACATCGACGGCCAGGGCCGGGTGCTCGGTGGGGCGATCCTGGGCGATAAGGAGTACATCGACGGCCCGGTGCAGAAGCTGATGCGGCACACCGGCCCGGCGCTCAGTGCATTCAATTCCTGGGTCATGCTGAAAGGCCTTGAGACACTTGCGGTCCGGGTCCAGTACAGCAATTCCTCGGCGCAGCGCATCGCCGAGTTCCTGGAGGGTCATCCCGCGGTCAGCTGGGTGCGCTACCCGTTCCTGCCGTCGCACCCGCAGCACGATCTGGCCAAGCGCCAGATGACCGGCGGCGGAACGGTTGTCACGTTCGCACTGGACGCCGCAGCGGATGCCGCCAAACAGCGGGCCTTCGAGGTGCTGGACAAGCTGCGGCTGATCGACATCTCCAACAACCTGGGCGACACGAAATCACTGGTGACACACCCGGCGACCACGACGCACCGGGCGATGGGACCGGAGGGCCGCGCCGCGATCGGTCTCGGCGACGGCGTGGTGCGGATCTCGGTCGGACTGGAAGGCACCGACGATCTGATCGCCGATATCGACCAGGCCCTGAGCTAACCGGCTTTCTGCTCGGCTTTCTCCGCTTGTTCGGCGGCGGCCAGTGCGCCCTGGCTCTCGGCGGCGGAGAGCCCCTGGCTCTCCTCCATCCACTTGGTCACCACTCGGGCGTAGATCATCTGGCTGGTGATGGCCATCTGCCCGCGGGTGCGGCCCAGGAACGAGATCACCCAGGAGAACAGCGCGGCGATCCGGTTGCGGTGGCCGACCAGATACGCCAGGTGCAGCACCAGCCACGCCAGCCAGGCGATGAAACCGCCGAACTCCAGCTTGCCGACCTGCGCCACCGCGCTGTACCGCGAGATGGTGGCCATGCTGCCCTTGTTGAAGTACTTGAACGGTTCGCGGGTGGCCGGGTCGTCCTTGCCCTTGACCATGTGCTTGATCACCGTGGTCGCGTACTTCGCGCCCTGGATCGCGCCCTGGGCCATGCCGGGCACACCTTCGACCGACGCCAGGTCGCCGATGACGAAGACGTTGGGGTGTCCCTTGACGGTCAGATCGGGCTCCACGACCACCCGGCCGGCTTTGTCGGTCTCGGTGCCGTCGGACTGCTCGGCGACCATCTTGCCCAGCGAACTGGCCTGCACGCCGGCCGCCCACACCTTGACCGCACATTCGATGCGGCGCTCGCCGGCGTCCTTCTCCTTGATGGTGATGCCCTTGTAGTCGACGGCGGTCACCATCGCATTGAGCTGCACCTCGACGTCCATCTTCTCCAGCCGGCGTTGCGCTTTGCCGCCCAGCTTCTCGCCCATCGGGGGCAGCACCAGCGGCGCCGCGTCGACCAGGACCACCCGGCACTCGCTGGGCGTGATGGTCCGGAATGCCCCGGCCAGCGTGCGTTCGGCGAGTTCGACGATCTGCCCGGCCACCTCGACGCCGGTGGGCCCGGCACCCACCACCACGAAGGTCAGCCGGCGTTCCCGCTCGTCGTGGTCGGTGCTGACTTCGGCGGCTTCGAACGCGCCGAGGATGCGGCCGCGCAATTCCAGCGCGTCGTCGATGGTCTTCATACCGGGCGCGAAGGTGGCGAACTCGTCGTTGCCGAAGTAGGACTGCTGGGAGCCGGACGCGACGATGAGGCTGTCGTACCCGGTCACCGTCTCCATGTCCATCAATTTCGACGTGACCGTCTGGGCCTTCAGGTCGATGGCGTTGACCTCGCCCAGCAGGACCCGCACGTTCTTCTGCCGGCGCAGGATCAACCGGGTGGTCGGGGCGATGTCGCCTTCGGAGAGGATGCCGGTGGCCACCTGGTACAGCAACGGCTGGAACAGGTGGGTGGTGGTCTTGGAGATCAGGGTGATGTCGACGTCGGCCCGCTTGAGCTTCCTGGCCGCGTTCAGGCCGCCGAACCCGCTTCCGATGATGACGACGTGGTGGCGCTTGTCGGCAGTCGAGGCCTCGCTGGATGGCGTCATGGTCCTCCTATACCGTACGACTCCATCCGGTAAACGTTATCGGTGCGATCAGAACGCCCGCAACAGTGCCGCCCTGCCTCTGACGTGCATTCGCTGGATCTTGGAGTTGCGGAGCTGGCGCATCCGTTCGGACATGTCGCGGCCCAGCCGATCGAGTTCTTCGTCGCTCAGATCCACCGGTGCCGGCGGCGGGACGAGGTCCCTTTCCTCCTCGTCGGCGTGCGCCTCCAGCACGGTCAAGAAGGAGTTCCATTCCGCTTCGTAGTCCGGCGATTTGGGCGAGGTGCGCAGCGCCACGGCCAGCTGGTCGTAGATCTGCCGGTGCTCGGCGTGCGCGATCGCGATCAGGGTGGTCGCGGCCGCCATCGCGGGGTAGTACAGGTCGTCCTCG
Organism: Mycobacterium sp. NGS24; assembly: GCF_059813065.1. Classification (NCBI taxonomy): domain Bacteria; kingdom Bacillati; phylum Actinomycetota; class Actinomycetes; order Mycobacteriales; family Mycobacteriaceae; genus Mycobacterium; species Mycobacterium sp. NGS24. Next base: position 29,849 of record NZ_JCALDW010000023.1, on the reverse strand, counting down.
ATGCGCATGTGGATGTCGAACTCGAGCAGCAGATCGTCGATGCACTTCTGCCGCTCGGGCGTGCCCACCGGGGCCTCGCGCAGTCGGGAGCCCAACGAGCGGAGCAGGTTGTGGTGGTCTTTGAGTACGTCGTAGGCGTTCATCGGATTTCGACCTTGCCCTCGTTCAGCCGAGCCTGGTAGCAGGGCAGCGACGCGGCCGCGGGCCCGCGCACCACGTGTCCGGACTCGACGTCGAATTGTGAACCGTGCCAAGGGCAGACGATCCGGCCGCGGTCCAGCCAGCCGTCGGACATCGGTGCGGCCAGGTGCGGGCAGAACTCGCCGACTGCGGACACCTCGTCGTCACCGGTGCGGCAGACGATCACGCCGACACCGTCCACCTCGACGCGCTGCAGCGCTCCCTGCGGCAATTCCGTCTCGGCCAGCACCGGTGTCCAGTCGGGCAGGTCCAGTCGTGGGCCGGACTGGTCGATGCCGATGCCGGAGCCGAACACCAGCGACCCGCCGAGGTAGCCGCTGCCGGATGCGATGCCGTAGCCGACCGCGCTGACCACCATGCCGCGCAGATTCCGGCCCTGCTGCCGGTCGCGCCACGATGCGATGTACAGCGAGGTGGCGAGCAGGTTCAGCACGCCGTGCACCAGTCCGACCCGGCGGTCTTCTTCATGGGTGTGTTGCCAGTCGGTGACGCCGGTGACGGCGGAGCCGAGGTTGGCCAGGATGCCGATGCCGAGCGCGCGCTGGGCGAATCGTGCCGAGTCGCGCCGTTCGGTGGCGGGCCGGCTCGGCAGCGCATGCAGGACGTCGAGGGCCACGGTCGTGCCGATCGCGCCGCTGGCCAGCGACGCCAGCGGCGGATGGGCGGGATGCCCGAGCCAGACGCCGTTGAGCAGGTTTGTGACCCGATTGCGCGCCGCGCCAAAGGAATTGAACACGAAGCTGAGCACGTTCTCGAGACGGTAGCTGGGTCTGTCCAGCCACTCCTGGCGTCCGATGAACGTAAGAACTCGTTTCCCGATCCCCTCGTGGGGCCGCACCAGTTGATCCACCATTGGCAGCTTTCCTCTCATCGTGAAATTAAATCTAGCATCGTTTGTCATAGGACAAAATCACGCTGTTGATCACCGGTCGGCCGGTACATTGACTGCCGTGCCGCCGATATCCGGGTCGACCGCCAGTGCCATCGCCGACAGCGTGCGTGACCTGGTGTCGCGCGGCGACCTGGCTCCCGGTGCGCTGCTGCCCCCGATCCGCACGCTGGCGACCGAGTTGCAGGTCAACCGCAACACCGTGGCCGCGGCGTACCGGCAGTTGGTCTCCGCGGGGGTGGCGCAGGCCGGCGGCCGGCGGGGCACGGCGATCGCCGAGATCCCCGATCTCGGCGCCGAGCAGACCCCTGGTTCCGGGCTGGTCGACCTGGCCAGTGGAAATCCCGACCCCCGGTTGCTGCCGGACCCGCTCGCGGCGATTCGCCGGGCCCGCTACCACCCGACGATGTACGGGGCGCCGGCCGTCGAAGACCGGTTGATGACGGTGGCCGAGCGGTTGCTCACGCCGGATGTCGGCGCTTGCGGAACCGGCGCGGTGCAGATCGTGGTGACACACGGCGCCGTCGACGCCGTCGAGCGCGTGCTGAGTACCTGTCTGGCCCGCGGGGACGCGGTCGCTGTCGAGGATCCCTGTTTCCTGGCCAGCATCGGCACCGTGCGGCTCAACGGTTACCAGCGGGTACCCGTCCCGGTCGACGAAAGCGGCATGACGGTGGCCGGGCTGCGCAACGCGATCGCCAACCGGGGTGCCCGTGCCGTGATCGTCACCCCCCGGGCGCACAACCCGACCGGAGTGAGCATCGACCACCGCCGCGCCGCCGCGTTGCGCGCGGTATTGGCCGACTATCCCGAGGTGCTGGTGATCGAGGACGACTACTTCTCGCTGGTGTCGTCGGCGCCGTACTGCCGGGTGACTCCGCCGTCGACGAACAACTGGGCGCTGGTACGTTCCGTCGCCAAATTCCTGGGTCCGGACCTGCGGGTAGCCATGGTGGCCGCGAATCCGCAGACCGCTCAACTGATCGGTGCCCGGCTGCGCGCGGGCAAGACCTGGGTCAGTCATCTGCTGCAGGCCGCCGCGGCGCACCTGCTCACCGATCCGGGGACGGCCGCGCAACTCGGCCGGGCCCGGCGCAGTTACGCCAGGCGCAGCCTTATTCTGGCGGAAGCTCTGGTGGCCAAAGGTATTTCGCCGCTGGGCAGTCCGGACGGTCTGAACCTCTGGGTCGACCTTGCCGATGCGCAGGCGGTGGATGCGACGGTGGGCCGGTTGACGCGGGCCGGGTGGGCGGTGCAGCCGGGTGACATCTTCGCCGTCGACCCGTACCGGCCCCGGTACGGCATCCGGATCACCTCGTCGACCGTCACCAGCAGGATGGCGACGCGATTCGCGACCGACCTGGCCAGCGCGGTAACTTAGGCCTGCCTAACCGAAAGGGTGTGACGCGTTGACCGCTGCGGAAGAGCCGCTGTACCGGCCGGTCGAGCCGCAGGATGGCGATGCCGGGAAGTTGGCGTCCGGTCGGCTCAGCGCGGTCGGCGCGCTGCGCGAAGACCCCCTCTGGCCCACCCGGCTCTCGGTGCCCACCTTGCTCGGCGCGGCCCGCGGCTACGGCCGCCCCCTGCCGCTGCCGCCGGGGCCCAGGGGGTTGCCCGTCGTCGGCTCCTTCTTCGAGCTGCGCCGGGACCCGTTCGAGCTGATCAGTCGTGGCGCGGCCGGCTACGGCGACATGTTCCGGATCCCGATGCCGCTGCTCGACATGGTCGCGGTGACCCACCCGGACCTGCTGCGCGAGTTCATGGACGACCAGGACGGCCGGTACAGCCGCTACGACCTGCTCGGTCCGCTGCTCAAGGTCATCGGGGCCAACAGCATCATGCTGGAAGGCCCGAAGCTGCGGGAACGACGCAAGATGCTGATGCCGATGTTCACCCGTCGGCACATGACGACCATGGCGGACATCTTCTGCAGCGAGTTCGACGAGCGCCTGGCCGGCTGGTCGTCGTTCGTCGGCGCCGGGCGTCCGGTGGACCTGCAGTACGAGATCACTCTGCTGACGTTGAAGGTGTACCTCAAGACGCTGTTCTCCGCTTCGATCGGGGAGCAGGAACTGCGCCGGCTGGACGCCGACATGCGGGCGATCACCGGCCTGCTCGGCCTGACCACGCTGATGGTGCCGTTCCCCAATGTGCTTCCGCGCAAAGGTAAGTCGAGCTTGTTCCCGGCGCTGGCGCGGATCTACCGGCTGGTCGGGCGGCTGATCAAGGACCGCAGGAAGAACCCCCTGGAGACGCCGGACTTCCTGGACACCCTGCTGGACGCGCGTTACGAGGACGGTTCGCCGATCAACCGGGCCGACCTGGCAGCCGAGATCGTCGGCCTGCTCGGGGGTGCATACGACCCCACCGGTGCGGCGCTGACCTGGACGGTGGCGCTGCTGCTGAAGAACCCCGACAGCCTGGCCAGGCTCTACGCGGAGGTCGACGCGTTGGGCGGCGCCCTGCCCACGTTCGACGACCTGTCCCGCCTGACCTGGGCCAAGGCGTGCTTCGACGAGGGCCAGCGGATGCAGGGTCACCCGTTCTTCCCGCGGTTCTGCATGACCGACAACGAGCTCGGCGGCTACCGGCTGCCCAAGTTCACCCTGGTGGGCGCGTCGATGTCGGTGGTGCACCGCGACCCGCGGTGGTGGCCGGAACCGGACCGCTTCGACCCGATGCGGTTCATCGATGCCGACCAGGTGCGGGAGCGGCCGCGGCTGGCGTTCATGCCGTTCAGCTCCGGGCAGCACTTCTGCCTGGGCACCAGCATGGCCTACCTGGCCGCGCAGTTCTTCCTGACGATCCTGTTCCAGCGCTACCGGCTGAGCGTGCCCGACGGCTGGCACCCCGAGCCGCAGTTCACCTTCTCGGTGATGGTCAAGGGCGGTCTGCCGGCCACGGTTTCGCGAGTGTGAATCACCCGACGCGCCGCAGGCCCGCCTCGTACAGCTTGCCGCGCACCACGGCGCGCAGTACTTCGCGGAACGACGCACCGCCGGCCTGGCGCCCCTCCTTCGTCCACGCCACGAAGAACCCGGCGACCTGGCGCCAGTGCTTGCGGCCGGCCTGCACCGGGGCGTCGTTGAGCACACAGCGGGCGTCGATCAGGTACGGCCGGGGTGCGCCGATGGCCTCGGTGAACGCGGCCCGGAACTCACCCAGGGTGTGCACGCGCCGCGACGCGACGCCGACGGACGCGGCGTAGTCCGCGAAGTTGATGTCCGGGATCGCCGAACCGCGGTCCGGCCAGCCCATGATCTCGCTTTCGTACTTGATCGCCGCCAGCGCCAGATTGTTGACGACGACGAACACCACCGGCTTGGTGAGGCCCACTGCCGACCGGATCTGGCTGAGCGTCACCGAGGTGCCGCCGTCACCGGCCACCGCCACCGCCAGCTGGGTTTCGGTGTTGCGCGCCGCCGTGATCGCCGCGGGCACCGCAAATCCCATGGTGCCGAAGGACGCTGACCAGATGCTGCGCGTCATCGCGGTGATGTAGCGGTACACCCACAGCGTATTGACGCCGACATCCGCGCACACCGTGGCCGAGCCGCCGAAGCGGGCCAGTTCCTCGTTGATCGCCTTGGTCAGTGCGGACGCCCGAAGTGGAGCACGCTCGGCGCGCCGACGACGCCGACGGGTGCGCGGCTTGCGTTGTGGCCGTTGGTGGTTGGTAGCCTCCCCGCGGAGCGCACCGACCAGTGCCTCCAACGTGGCCATGGCGTCACCGAGGACGCAGACGTCCTGCTCGCCGAGGCGCAGCATCGCGTTCGGATCGACATTCACCACCACGGTTCGACCGGTAGCGCCCAGATCGAAAGCCGAACCCCGATTCGAAACCCCGACCAGCAGCAGCACATCGGCCTGGGCGACGTCGCGGAATGCCCGCAGGTCGCCGGATCCGCCGACCCGTCCCGGCGTGCGCAGTGCCGGGTCGTCGACCACCGAATCGCCGCCCATCGTCAGGTGCACCGAGCAACCCAGCGCCCCGGACAGCGCGGTCAGCAACTCCGCACAGCCCGCCGCGCCGCGACCCGCGACGATGGCCACCCGCTGTGCGCCGCGCAGTGCAGCAATCGCCGCGGCGAGCGCCGATTCGTCGGGCGCGGTGGGCCGCAACGGCACTGATTCGACTGGGGCAGCGCCGGTTTCGTGCCATTCCGCAGCGAGCGCGGCGGCCCGCACCTGCAGGTGCACCACGCCGGTGCCGGAGTCCGCTGCAGTAGCACATGCCCGCCGCACTATGGCTGCGGCCGTCGCCGGGTTGTCGACGACGTAGCGCGCGACACTGACCTCGTCGAGCACCCGGCCCGCATCGACCAGCCACTCCTCGGTTTCCACCGTGGTGACCAGGATTCGGGCGTGGTCGAGCGCCGCGTCATAGATGCCGTTGAGCTGCAACAGCAGCGCCGGACCGGTGGCTGCGACGGTCCCGGCTGACGGGCTGCCGGCCTTGCGCAGGGCGGACGCGCTCATCGACGGCGCCTGGGCGTTGGCGCTGCGCTGTGCGCTGCCGAACGCGGGCAGCAGCGGCGCGCAGAATTCGCTGATCTGCACCGGTGCAGCCAGATTCGCCGCCAGACTGGCGGCCAGTGACCGCTCGCCGGGGCGCGGCGGCCGATCCGGCGGGCGGGTCTCCCGAACTGCCGCAGTGATGCCGCCAGGCAATGAGAACGCCTGGCCTAGCAGCGATATCCCGGCCAGATTCGCAGGGGCGTCGGTGCAGACCACGTCGAGATCGGCACCGGCCAGGCTGGACAGATCCGGGGCGAACTGGCTCAGTTGCGCACGGTCGGTGACCACCTTGCACCGCGACCGGCCGGCCAGCGCCGCGCCGATACCCAGGGGTAGGGCGGCACCGGGAATGCCTGCCAGGCTGGATGATCCAGCCACGTCGGCCAGGTCGGTGAACACTGATTCGGGGGCGGTGGCGGCGTCGTCGTCCGGTGCAGGTTCCGATTCCAGGAGGGTATTCAGGGTGGCTGCGACGTCGCAGACGATCTGACGGGTGTAGGGCATCTGCTTGGCCGTGAAACGCCGGTCGGTCAGCTCCAACAGGTTCGCGTGCGCTTGCACGCGCCGGCGCAGCAACGGACTCGATCGCCCCAGCACCAGCACGTCGCCGGACGGGATCACACCGGCATCCCGCACGTCATGTAACGGACAGCCCAGTCGTACCGAAAGCTGTTGGGCCAGTTCGTCATAGGTGGCGTCCGGGCAGGACCGCAGGATGGCCAGGTCGTCGGATTCCAGGAACTCGGCGATCGAGCTGAACTCCTCCTTGCTCGGCAGGGCCGGTGCCGGCGGCCGCGGAACGAAAAGGCTCGTGTTGTCGGCGGCGATCGGCGCGTAGAGCACGTCCCCGGGGATCGCGACGTGACAGGCGGTGGACTCGTGTACGGCCAGCACCGCGGAGCGGGCGAATCGCTCGAATTGACTGGCCGCATGGATCTGCACCGAGGACGAGGTGCAGCACCTGAACAGCGCCTCGGAGTCGATCTCCTGGAACGAGTCCCGGCCGATGTTGGCCACCGGAACCTGACCGGTGATGGCCAGCAACGGAACCCGGCTCACGAAGGCCTCGTAGGCTCCGGCCACCAGGTTGGTCGCGCCGGGCCCGGCGGTGCCGAAGCACACGCCCAGCCGGCCGGATGCCTTGGCGTACCCCACCGCCATCAGTGCCGCGGCGGTCTCGTGGCGGGTGGTGACGACCCGGATCTCGGTGCGCTTGCTCGCCGCATGGACCAGCGAGTTCACCGACTCCGCCGGCATGCCGAAGAGGTATTCCACGCCGAGGGCGATCAGATAGTCCACCAGCTCGTCGGCGAAGCGTTGCCGCCCGAGCGCATTGGAGAACAGGTGCCGGTTATGCATGGATCCGGCTGTGTTCGGTCAGACAATGGATCACGGCGTCCACGGATGCGCCGGATTGAACGGTGATCCGCACCCCCAGCCCGGGATACTCGCGCACCAGGATGCCGTCGCTGAGTGCCCGCTGAAACAGGGCGTGCGCATCCGGCGCGGGTACCCATACGAAGTTGCCCTGCGACCGCGTCCCGCAGTGCAGGTTGTGACGAATCAGGAACTCTTCCAACCTGTTCCGGTCCTCGATGACGCCGGCCACCCGGCGCTGCAGCTGGTGTTGATGTCGCAGCGACTCTGCGGCCGCGGTGATGCCGATCGAGTTCACCGAGTATGTCGGGACGGCGTTCCGGGCGCGCGCGGCCAGGGCGGCGCTGCTGAACACGCCGTATCCGATCCGCAGCCCGGCCAGTCCGTAGGCCTTGGAGAAGCTGCGCAGCACCACCACGTCGTCCGGACCGCTCACTAGGCGCCGCACCGCGTCGTCCGGCAACGTCTCGTCGAACTCTGCGTACGCCTGATCGACCACCAGCAGCACGGTTTCGGGCAGCGCGTCGCGCAGCGCGGTCAGGTCGGTCACGCTCACCGTGGCGCCGGTCGGGCTGTGCGGCGCGCCGACGATCACCTGACGGGTCGACGCATCGGCGCGCGACAAGATGCCCTGTAGCGATTGGTTTCCCGGCGGGTCGCTGGCCACCCCGGCCGGGACACCGCCGGCCCGCGACACCAGCACCGCGTATTCGTCGAAGGCCGGTAGCCCGAAGACCGTCGACCCCCGTACCGGTGCGGCGTGCAGGACGGCGTCCAGGACGCCGACGCTGCCGGGACCGATGACGACCCGGTCTCGCGAAACTCCGTGCAGGGCACTGATCTCCGCGGTCAGTTCGGCGACATGGTGATTGTGGGGGTAGTGGCAGAGGGTGGCCGCACTGCTGGACAGGATCTCCCGCACCTCCGGGAGCGGGTCGAACGCCAACTCGTTGCGGGACAGGTCGAACCTGATCCGCAGCGGGTTCCTGGCGTGGTCGTGCATCGAAATGCGCTTGGCCCTCATGGCAATTCGAAGTCTTCGGCTCGTCTGGTATCCAGACGCAACCGGTCGGTGATCAGCATGACCGCGAATCCGGCAACCACCACCGCGACCGACACCACCGAGATCCGCTCGATCAGGATGAGAGTCGACAGATAGCCCACCGAGACGAACATGTCGTCGCGCAGCATGTCGTTGGACGACTTCTGGTCAACCGTGCGCACCAGGCGCCACGCCTGGATGCACGACACCGGAAGCCAGATCAGGGCAATCAGGTACGTGGGAGCCAGGAAGCCGAGCACAACCGGAACCACGACGGCGGCATACACCAGTACCGTCGCCACCGCGGCGATCAACGCGGCACGGTGTCTGGTGGCGCTCAACGTCGCCGAGGTGGTGACGTGGACTCGTTTGTCCCCTTCGTAATCGGGCACGTTCTTGGTCAGGCCTTTGGCGCAGAACCAGACGAACAGGTACAGGGCCAGCGCGCAGTACTGCGGATCGGTCAGCACGTCCCATCTCAGATCGGAGGCCAGCACCGCGCTCACATACGGATAGGCCACCGCATTGGCGAAGTACAGGATCCCGATCCGTGCCCGCGCCTTCATCCGCAGCGGTCGGAATGAATACTGTTGGCAGCCAATCAAAGCCAGCAGGGTCAAGCCGGCGAACCACGGATTCACCAGCAACGAGAGCGCAAAGTTGAACACGGCCAGCAGGTGGGTGTGGCGCAGCAGCCGGTCCCGGCCGTACCGGCTCAGTTCGTACACCCGCGACGGGATGTTCTCGTTGTCCTCCGCGACGTCGGTGTAGATGTTGTACAGGTTCGCGATCGCTGCGATGTGGTAGGACACCACCATTCCGACGACCAGGGCCAGCGAACTCACCTCGCCGGCGACGACACTGGCCAGATAGAAACCCAACATGCCCGGAATGCACGTCCGGGGCCGGGAGAACGCGACGAACTGTGCGATCCGCCAGCTGGCCGGCGCGGCGATACCCGGCGAGGTGCGCACCAGTTCCAGCCGTTGCTCGCTGGGCAGTTCCAGGAATGGGCGGGTGTCGGTCTTCAGTTGACGCTCCTCCATGGCCTACTCCACTTCCAATGCGTCCACGATTGTCGATTTCGCGGCGCGAGACGCGGGGAGCAAAGCCCCGCTCCAACAAAGAATCACCGCCACTGCGACGGTGAGTAAGTCCAGCGGCGAGAACGAATACCGCACCGTGATGGCGGTGACCGAACTCATGATCAGGGTGCCCAGCCGGTGCACCACCACGCTGGTCAGCATCCCGATCACGCCGCCCAGTAGCGCGATGCTGGTCGATTCGACCAGGATCGACTTAGTGATGTAGTTGCGCGAGGCCCCCATCGCGCGCAGCACGCCGATCTCCCGTGTGCGTTCGATCACCGAGATCATGAACGCGTTGAACAGCGCCATCGCCGCCAACAGCGCCACGATCCACTGCACGAACACCGCCAGCGACCCGATCTGGGCGACCGCGCCTTTGCCCGAGTCGACGGCGTCCTGCCCACTGAACGCATACAAACCCGTTGCCGCAGCGAGCTTTTCGAGCTGGTCCAACGCGGCGGGCGCGTTCGCCGGGTTGTCGACGTGGACTTCCAGGTAGGTGGCACCGTCGCGCTGGAACCACGTCTTCATGTGCGTCAGCGACATCGCGATCATGCCGCGTTCAGTGGTGAGGTAGTCCACGATGCCGAGGATCTGCACGGTCTGCTCACCGGACGGGGTGCTCAACGTCAGCTGGTCCCCGACCCCACGGTGCAGGTGCCGGGCCAGCTGCCGGGAGACCACCACACCCGCACCGGCTTCGACCTCGGCCCGCACCGACGGCGGCATGGCGGCGAAGGCGGGCGTCACTGTCTGCGGGTCGGATCCCACCACCAGAACCCGGTCGCTGCCGACGTTGACGAAGGCGTACTGGACCGGCCGGACGGCGACGACGCCCGGGATCGCCCGCACCTGTTCGTCTGTTCCCTTCGGGATCAGCGGGCTGATCGGCACCACTTCCTTGGACGCCGCGGACAGGTACATGTCCGCACCGGCGAGGGAGGAGAAGGCGTTACCGGTGGAGTCGACCACGTCGGTCAGCACCCCGCTGGTCACGCTGCCCAGCGCCACCGCGATTGTGACGATCATCAGACTCGCCCAGGTGCGTTTGGCGGCCGCCGTCATCGTCGACCTGCTGACCTGCCCGCTCGGCCCCATCAGCGCCGCGATCCGGCTGGCCAGCGCCACCAGCGTCGGCCCCAGCGCCCAGCACAGGGTCAGCACCGCGACCAGCACCAAAATGCCTCCGGCGAAAGTCTTTTCGTCGTGCAACCGCAGCGCGATGAAGAACGCCGCGAACATCAGCAGCGCACCGACCACCACCCCGAGCCAGTGCGGTCGGGTCCGGTCGGTGCCCAGGCTCTCCAGTTCCACCGGCCGCATCGCCGCGATGGGTGACGCCCGGAACACCACCATCGCCGGCCAGGCGGCGCCCAAGACGCAAGCGACGACGCCCACCGTCACCACCACCGCGATCGCGGTGCCGGGAAAGAAATAGTCTGGCTTGACGTCGACGGACTGCAGCATCAGCGGCGGCAGCCGCTTGATTGCGAGGTAGCTCATGGCCGCGCCCAGCGGTGCCCCCAGCAGGCCGCCGAGTAGCCCCAGCAGGGACACCTCGAGCAGCAGGTCCCTGGCCAGTTGCCCCCGCTCGGCGCCCAGGGCCCGCAGCGTGGCGATCATCGGACGACGTTGCACCACAGCCATATTCATGGTGTTGAAGACGATGAACATCGCCACTACCAGCGCGATCGATCCGACCAGCAGCAGGGTGTCGCGGGTGAGCGAGACGGAGTTGTCGGTCTGGGCGACCCGGAACTGCGGTTCGGCGACCACCGCACGGTGGTCGACCACCCGCACCAGATCGGCACCCAGGGATCTCAGATCGACCCCGGGCTTGGCCACCACGAACACCGAACTCACCCGACCGGGCTGATGTAACAGCTGCTGCGCCAACGGCAACGGGACGATCAGGTAATCGCCCGCGTTGTATTTCTCGGCAAGCTCACCCGTGGGTACGAACACCACGTTGACGCGGGTGTTGTTGACTTCCACCGATCCGCCGGGGCCCGTGCCCAGGCCCGGGCCGGCGATCGCCCCGCCGGCCAGCTTGTCCTTGTCGGCCTGCTGCACCAGCTCGTTGCCCACCCTGTTGTCCAGCACCCGGATGCTGGGGCTGACCCCCAAAAGCGTGGTGCCGGAACGCGGAGCGTTGACTGTCGCCTTCACGATCGGTTCGGCAGCGGCCACCCCGTCGACGCTGCGCAACTCGGCGACCAACGATTCGGGCATTCCGCTGTCGGCGGCACCGGTGACCTCGAAAGCGGCTCTGCCGTAGAGGTCTTCGGCCATCGTCGCCACCGATTCGGTCATCGAGGTGTAGATGCCGGCGATGGCCACCAGCAGCGCGGTCGCGATCATCACGGCTGCCACGCAGCTCAGCGATCGCTTCCAGTGCGCGATCGCGTAGCGCAGATTGAGCAGCCTGAACCGGACGGCGGGGGCGATCATGGGTCTTCGACGACTTTGCCGTCGCGCATGACGATTTCGCGATCGGCGGCGGCCGCGATCGACGGGTCGTGCGTGACCATGATCACCGAGCAGTCGCCGTCGTCGGCGATTTTGCGGAGCAGCGTAAGAATGTTCTTGCCGGACTCTGAGTCCAGGTTCCCGGTCGGCTCGTCGGCCAGCACCACGCCCGGCTTCATGATCAGCGCGCGGGCGATGGCGACGCGCTGCATCTGGCCACCGGAAAGCTGCGAAGGCTTGTGGTCGATGCGGTCGCCGAGGCCGACCATCTCCAGCAACTCGCAGGCGTCCCGGCGGGCGAGCTTCATCGACGACCCGTCGAGCACCCGGGGCATCGCCACGTTCTCCCAGGCGGTCAGGGTGGGCAGCAGGTTGAAGAACTGAAAGATGAAGGAGACCTTGCGCCGGCGGTACTCGGACTGTTCGTCGTCGCTCTTCTGGGACAGTTCTTCGCCGTCGACCTTGATCGAACCCTGGTCGGGGCGGTCGATCCCGCCGATCAGGTGCAATAGGGTGCTCTTGCCCGACCCGGACTGTCCGGTGATGGCGACCAGCTTCTCGTTGCCCAACGACAGGGTGACATCGTCGACCGCTTTGACCAGCTCCTGACCCCGCTGATAAGTCCTGCTCACAGCAGTGATCTCGATCAGCATGAGAAAGCCCCTGGGCGCTAGCGGTGCACAGACTGAGTGCAGGACAGGCTAACCTTACACACCGTCAATTTCTTACGCGGGCGTTTCCCATTCCTGCAGCCGGCTGGTGCGACGGCTGAAAATCCAGTTCGGCGCCAGGGTCAGGCCTGTCTCGCGCGCCCAGACCAGCAGCGGATGACCCCACTGGCCGGCGACGCCGATGCCGCGTGATTCCCGCGCAATGCGCTGGGTGCGCGGGCGGCGCACCCGGTCGTACTCCCGTAACGCCGCGCTCAGGTCGCGGTGCCTGGTGATCAGGGCGCACAGCGTGGCGGCGTCCTCCAGGGCCTGATTGGCGCCTTGGCCGAGGTTCGGCGACATCGCGTGCGCCGCGTCACCGATCAGCACGGTGTTGCGGTGCACGTAAGACCTCAGGGGGCCCTCGAGTTCCTCGCTGTGGGTGTAGTGAACGGCTTCGGGATCTGTCGCGTCGAGCAGCTCGGCGATGGGCTCGTGCCAGCCACCGAACCGGGCCCGGATCTCCTGCAGCGCAGCGACACCGGTTTCGTTGCGGGCGCTGGCCACCACGCCGAACCAGTACACCCGGCCGTCTTTGAGTGGAACCAGGCCGAATCTCTGCCCGGCGCCCCACGTTTCCCCGCCGGCCTCGACGGTTACCGGCCGGGACGTGATCGCCCGCCACACGCCGTAGCCGCTGCGGCGGGTGGGACGGTCCTGCGGCAGGCTGGCGCGCACGCGGCTGCGGATCCCGTCGGCTCCGATGACCAGGTCGGCGCCGGCGGTCACGTCGCCGTGGTCGGTGTGCACGGCGCCGTCGGTGACCGCGGCGACCCGATGACCCCACTGCACCGTGCCCGCGGCGAGGCCGGCGAACAGGGTGGCGTGCAATTCGGTGCGGTCCACGGCGCGCAGGTTCGCATACGTGGCCGGGGCGAAGGTGACCAGGAAGCGGCCGTTCGGCTTGCGGATTCCGGACCGGGTGTACGGGGGCGCGTCGGCGCAGATCGCCCGGACGGCCGGGCCGAGACCGAGTTGGTCCAGCGCGCGAAACCCGTTGCCGAACAAGGACAATCCGGCCCGCGGCGGTTGGGAATCGGACGACCGTTCCAGCACGGTCGTGTCCCATCCCGCCTGTTGCAGTCCGTTGGCGACCGCGAGCCCTGCGATCCCGGCGCCGACCACGACAGCTTTCATGCGCCGAAAGCGTAGTCAGGAACGGTTCGGTTCCCAGGAGTCGGTCGGATAGGCGCAGAACAGCGCGACGCCGTCGGGCGATTGGGCAGCGACGGGGCCACCGGTGTCGTCGGGGAACGCGGTGTGAACTTCCGCGACGCACTTCGCCCCGATTTGCCGCACTCCGAGCAGTGTCCCGGCGTTCGCCCACACTCCGGATCTGCATCTGAGAACTTTGCCATTGGCGTCCCAGCCGAAGATGTAGCGCCCGGTGTTCGAGTAGCACGGCTGGCCCAGGACGGCATTGTCCGCCATGTTGGGGACGGGTTGGCTGCCCGGATCGGCGGTGGCCGGGGTTGCCAGGACGGTACCGGCCGCGATTGCGACGGCAGCTGCGACCACGCCTTTCATAGGCGTTGACGTTAGCTGGACGCGGGCCGCTACACCAGGGCCGATCTGTGCTACTATCGAACATATGTGCGAATACGCCCAATCGGAGGTTACCGCCGCGGAGAAGTTGGCGCGCTTTGACCGGTCGATGGGGGCGGCGTTCGCGCACCGGGAGGGCCTGATAGCGACCACTCCGGCGGCCACGAGTTGGATGAGTCGTATCCAGGAGTCGGGTCGGGTGGCCAACCAGGGCGAGGCTGCGCAGTTGATGGCGATCGGGGAATTGTTCAGCTACCGGCTTTCGCGCAGTGCTGACACCGAAGACTGGGCGATGGACACCATGGCAGCCGTGGCCGCCGAGGTCGCAGCGGGCCTCAAGATCAGCCAGTCCTGGGCCGCGGGCAAGGTCCACTACGCCCGCGCGATGCGCGAACGCCTGCCCCGCACTGCGGCGTTGTTCTGCAGCGGGGACATCGACATCTCGGCGTTCACCACCGTCGTCTCTCGCACCGATTTGATCGTGGAACCACAGGTGCTCGCCCGGGTTGATGCACTGGTCGCGGCCCAGATCCTGCGCTGGCCCTCCCTGAGCACCTGGCGGCTGTCAGCCCAAGTCGACAAAATCGTGACCCGCATCGACATCGACGCCGTGCGGCGCCGCAAGAAACGCCGCCAGGATCGCGACATCTCGATCGGCGACGACTGCGACGGGATCTGTGAGATTCGAGGGCAGTTAGCCAGCACGGATGCGCACGCCCTGGACAGCCGGCTGACGAAACTGGCGGCCACCGTCTGCCCGCACGACCCGCGCACCCGTGAACAACGCCGCGCCGACGCGGTCGGCGCGTTAGCCGCCGGCGCCGACCGGCTGAGCTGTCGCTGCGCGCGGCCGGACTGCACCGCCGCCGACCGCAAACCGGCTTCCCCGGCGGTGATCCATCTCATCGCCGAGCACGCCACTCTCACCGGCCACAACGACGCCCCGGCCGTACAGATCGGCGCTGAGGGACTCGTCACCGCGGAACTACTGCGAGAACTGGCCCAGACAGCCACGCTGACACCGCTGACACACCCGGGCTGCTGCGACCCCGAACCCCGCTACACACCGTCCAAAATCCTGGCCGACTTCGTCCGCGCCCGAGACCTGACTTGCCGCTGGCCCGGCTGCGACGTCCCCGCCACCGATTGCGACCTCGATCACAGCATCCCCTACAGCCAGGGTGGTCCCACCCACGCCGCCAACCTCAAGTGCTACTGCCGCCAGCATCATCTGGTAAAGACGTTCTGGGGCTGGACCGACACACAACTCGCCGACGCCACCCTGATACTCACCTCCCCCGCCGGGGACATCTATGTCACCACCCCCGGCAGCGCGCTGCTGTTCCCCAGCTTGTGCGCTCCGGTCGGGGGAATGCCCACCCCCGACACCACACCGCCAAACGACCACTGCGGCGACCGGGCCGCGATGATGCCCAAACGCCGCCGCACCCGCGCGCAAAACCGCACCGCCCGCGTCGCCGCCGAACGACGCCAGAACCACCAAGCCCGCACCCAAGCCCGCCAAGCAGTGGTCACCGGCTGGTGGACCGAGGACAACCCACCACCCAACCCAGACGACGACCCCCCACCGTTCTAGGTGGGCCAGGAACTCGCGTTCGTCCGGAAGTTCGCGTTCGGACCAGAGCAGAAATCCGAGTTGGTTCCGGCCAGCAGCACGAAATAACCCTCGCCGCGCTTGATGTCGCTGTACGGGGGATAACTCCACCCGCTGTTGCACATCGACGTCGGCGTGCCTACCGTCGCCCGGCGCCAACTCGACTTTGCGCACGCTGTCAGGGCTTCGATATTGGTGACGCCACTCTTGGCGATGACCAGCATGCCGCCACCCCATTGCCCGTCGTTGCGGCGGTAGGCGCGTGCTCCGAACCCGGTCCCGTTCACCTGGCACCCCAACGCCCGCTGCAAAGGCTGGAACACCGTCGCAACGTCGCGATTCGCGACACCGGCTGCGGCCGTGATGAATTGGGCTGCGTCGGAGCCGTCGACCTCTTGGATGTTGGCATCGCGAAAGCTGAAGAGCTGCTGCGCGATTGCCGCGTTGGCGCCGCCACCCACCACGGGGCCGCTGCCGGTGGACGTCATCGGGGGCAGCGCGGCATCGGCGTGCGCTGCCGGCGCCAAAGCCAGCGACAACGCAACGGCAATCAGAACGCGAAACGCGACCATCATCGGAATGCTCCCAGACCGGTGAACGCCTGGCCCAGGACCAGCTGGTGCATCTCGGGGGTGCCCTCGTAGGTCAGCACCGACTCCAGGTTCACCATGTGCCGGATCACCGGGTACTCCAGCGATATGCCGTTGCCGCCCAATATCGTTCGCGCTGTCCGGCAGATCTCGATGGCCTCTCGGGTGTTGTTCAGCTTGCCGAAGCTCACCTGATCGGGCCGCAGACCCACACTGTCCTTGAGCCGGCCCAGGTGCAGCGACAGCAACTGCCCCTTGTGCAATTCCACCGCCATGTCGACCAACTTTGCCTGCGTCAGCTGGAATCCGGCAATCGGCCGGTCGAACTGAGTGCGTTGCAGGGCATAGTCCAGCGCGGCCTGCCACGCCGAGCGGGCCGCACCCATCGAGCCCCACACAATCCCGTACCGCGCCTCCGACAGACATGCCAGCGGGCCCTTCAACCCGGTGGCGTCGGGCAGCATCGCCGACGCCGGCAACCGCACGTCGTCCAGCACCAGCTCGCTGGTGATCGAGGCGCGCAGCGACAACTTGTGGTGGATGGTGTTGGCGGAGAAACCGCGGGTCTCGGCCGGCACCAAGAACCCGCGAATCCCGTCGTCGGTGGCGGCCCACACCACCGCGACGTCAGCGATCGAGCCGTTGGTGATCCACATCTTGCGGCCGTTGAGCACCCAGTCCGACCCGTCGCGGCGCGCCCGGGTCTTCATCGCGGCCGGGTCGGAGCCGGCATCGGGTTCGGTCAACCCGAAACAGCCGATCAGCTCCCCGGCCGCCATGCCGGGCAACCACTGTTGCTTCTGCTCCTCCGAGCCGTTGTTCCAGATCGCGAACATCGCCAGCGACCCCTGCACCGACACCAGCGACCGGATGCCGGAGTCGGCCGCTTCCAGTTCCAGGCAGGCCAGCCCGTAGTGCACCGCCGACGCCCCGCCACAGCCGTAACCGTCCAGGTGCATCCCCAGCAGGCCCAATTCGCCGAACTGCTTGGCCAGTTCCCGCGCCACCGGCAGGTCGCCGTCCTCGAACCACCCGGCCACGTGCGGGGTCACGTGCTCGGCGCAGAATGCGCGGACCGTGTCCCGCACGGCTATCTCGTCGCTGGACAGGGATGCGTCCAGCCCCAGCGGGTCGGTGGGATCAAAGGTCGGCGGCGCGTCGGTGTTCATGCCTCAATCCTGCCCGGGACCGGTAGTCTCGCTGCATGCAACCGCGGCGGGGGCCCGTCTGGCTGGGCATTGACGTCGTGGCCGTGCTTGTTTTCTGCGCCCTCGGCCGGCGCAGCCACGACGAAGGCGTCACCGTCAGCGGCCTGGCCGGCACGGCGTGGCCGTTTCTGAGTGGGACGGTGCTGGGCTGGCTGGTGGCCCGGGCCTGGCGGCGGCCTACCGAGGTGGCGCCCACCGGGGTGCTCGTCTGGGTGTCGACCGTGCTGGTCGGGATGTTGTTGCGCAAGGCAAGTTCGGCCAGTGTGGCCCTGGCCTTCGTGGCGGTCGCCTCGACGGTGACCGCGGTGTTGCTGCTCGGATGGCGGGCCGCCGTCCAATCGGTCGCACGTCGTCGCGGCTGACAGGTCCGACACGTGGTACGCGAGGACAACGACACCTGGGATCCGGCGACCGGCGTCGGGATGACCGCGACGTTCGGGGCGACCGCTCGGGCGGTGGCCACCAACAAGGGGTTGATCAACGATCCGTTCGCTGAGCCGCTGGTCCGCGCCGCCGGGGTGGAGTACTTCATCCGGTTGATCGGGGACGAGCAGTACGCGGCCGACGGCGGCGACCCGGTGATGTCCGGGATGATCAGTGTCCTCGCGATACACGGCCGGTTCCTGGACGAGTTCCTCACCGGCGCGGCGCGGGCCGGCATCCGCCAGGTGGTGAACCTGGGCTCGGGTCTGGACACTCGCGCGTACCGGCTGTGGTGGCCACCGGGGACCACGCTGTACGAACTCGACCAGCCCGACGTGGTCGAGTTCGGGGGGAAAGTACTGCGCGACATGGGCGTCAAGCTGGCCGCGCACCGGCGCGCGCTGGGCGTCGATCTGCGCTGCGACTGGCTGACGGCGCTGTGCCGCGCCGGCTTCGACCCGGCCCAGCGCACTGTCTGGGTCGCCGAGAACCTGCTCGTGGGCTATCTGCCGCCGCACGCGCAGGACCGGTTGCTGCGCGAGGCCAGTGAGGTCAGCGCCCCGGGCAGCTGGTTCGCCGCGGACCATCTGCCCTGGACCCCCGTCCAGCTCACCGAGGGGCGGGCGTTCATCGACCAGTGGCGTGATCAGGGTCTGGATGTCGACCTGACCAAATTGACCTACACAGCCGAATTCCGCTCGGTCCCGGAGAACCTGGCGGCGCATCGCTGGGTGGTCAACGATCGCAGCATCCTCGAGCTGCTCGCCGCCGGCGGCTTTGCGGGACGCCGACGGATGAGTCCGCGCGATGTCGCGGCCAGCCCCCGATATCTCACCGGAATGCTTTCTCGCGACAAGCGTTAGACAGTTACGTGATGCCCACCCCCTCAACCCGCCCCGGGCTGCGCTTCGTGCCGGTCACGCTCGACGATCCGCACGCGCAGCCGCTGCTGGAGGAGTTGGCCGACGAGTACTCGGTTCGGTACGGGATGGAACGCCCGCTGATCCGGAACTGGCTGGTCGACGGGCCGGCCGGGGAGTTCGCCGCCCCGGACGGCGGCATGCTCGTCGGCCTGGTGGACGGCCGGTCGGTGACCGGGGGCGCGTTCTGTCGTTACGACGATCAGACCGCCGAGATCAAACGGGTCTGGACGCACCGCGACCACCGCCGCCGAGGGTATGCGGCCGCGCTGGTGGCTGCGCTGGAGGCCGACATCGCGGCCAGCGGTTACCGCCGCGTGTATCTGGTCACCGGCGACCGTCAGCCAGAGGCCGTGCAGTTGTACCGCTCGCTGGGCTACACCCAGCTGTCCGAGCCGCTGCCGACGCGCGGGCCGGTACTCCCGATCGCCTTCTTGAAGGCGTTGCAGTGACCCTGCACCTGGGGGTTGCGCTCGACGGGTATGGCTGGCACCCGCAGGCGTGGGCGCTGGTCGCCGAATCGCGTTCGGTGCTCAGCGGTGGCTACTGGGCCGATCTCGCTGTCACCGCCGAACGCGGCTTGCTCGATTTCCTCACCATCGACGACACACTGATGCCGCAGATCGGGCGCAGCTCCCGTATCCATCCCGACCGGCTGACCGGACGCGGTGACGCGGTGCTGACCGCCGCCCGGATCGCCCCGGCCACCCGACACATCGGCCTGATCCCGGTCGCCACCGTCACCCACACCGAGCCGTTCCACATCTCCAAAGCCATTGCCACCCTTGATTTTGTGTCCCGCGGGCGGGCGGGCTGGCAACCGCGGGTCAGCGGCACCGCGCACGAGGCGGCACTGTTCGGCCGACGCAGCATCAACCCCGATGAGCTGTTCGACGAGGCGCGCGACTACGTCGAAGTGGTGCGCCGGTTGTGGGACAGCTGGGAGGACGACGCGGTGATCCGCGACGTGGCCACCGGTCGTTTCATCGACCGGGACAAGTTGCACTACATCGACTTCACCGGCAAGTACTTCTCGGTCAAGGGGCCCTCGATCACACCGCGCCCGCCGCAGGGACAGCCGGTGGTGGCCGTGCTGGCCCACGCGACCCCCGTCTATGAGTTCGCGGCCGCTACCGCCGATGTCGTGTTCGTCACGCCCAGCGACGACGCCGCCGCGGGCGCACTGCACGATGAGGTGCGTGGCATCGGCGCACACCTGAAAGTCTTTGCCGACATTGTGGTTTCGTTTCACGGCCAGAACGATTTCCGCTCGGATACCTGGGTCTGGTCGGGCACTCCGGCCGAACTGGTAAACATGTTGCTCGGCTGGCAGCGCCTGGGTTTCGACGGCGTGCGACTGCGCCCGGCGGTGCATGCCACCGACCTGGCGGTGATCGTCGACGAGGTGGTGCCGCTGCTGCAGCGCGCCGACCGGTTCCGCACCCACTACCGCGACGGCGAATCCCTGCGCGAAAGGATCGGTCTGACAACATGATTCCGCTCTCGATCCTGGACCTGGCGCCGATCAGCGCCGGCAGCGATGCAGCCACCGCGCTGCGCAACACCATCGACCTGGCGCAGCGGGCCGAGCGGTGGGGCTTTCGCCGCTACTGGGTCGCCGAGCATCATTTCGTCAGCGTCGCCAGTTCGTCGCCGGCGGTGCTGATCGGCCAGATTGCCGCTGCCACCAACACGATTCGGGTGGGCGCGGCGGCGGTCCAGCTGGGCTACACCACCGCGGTCGCGGTCGTCGAGAACTTCGGCATGCTCGATGCGTTCTACCCGGGTCGCATCGATCTCGGCGTCGGCCGGTCCGGGCAACGTCGCTCCGACGAAGGCAAACCGAAGCGCCCCCGGCAGCCGCGGCCCCCGCGCGTCTGGCATGAGACTGACGGCGTCGTGATCCCCACCCCGTTCGATCTGCGCGGACTGCTCGATGTCGACCGGCTGCAGGCCACCATGGCGATCCTGCAGCAGCCCGAAGCGATTTCGCCGGACTTCGCCGAGCAGATCCACGACATTCTCGCGCTGCTGGACGGAAGCTACCGCGCCGGCGGGTTCGACGTGCACGCGGTGCCCGGCGAGGGCAGCGGCCTGCGGCCGTGGGTCTTCGGCAGCACCCGGGGGCAGAGCGCGCGCGTCGCCGGCGCGTTGGGATTGCCGTTCGTCGCCAGCTACCACATCACGCCGGCCACCGCGCTGGAGGCCATCGAGGCTTACCGCGAAACGTTCGTGCCGTCGGCGGCACTGGACAAGCCGTATGTGGTGGTCTCGGCCGATATCGTGGTTGCCGACGACACCGAGACCGCGCAGCGGCTGGCGGCCGGCTACGGGCATTGGGTGTACTCCATCCGCACCGGGGTGGGCGCCATGCCCTACCCGGAATCGGACCACCTGCCAACGCTCACCGCAGCGCAGTTCGACCTGGTTAAGGATCGGCTCGCAACACAATTCGTCGGCAACCCAGACGAGGTCGCCGAACGCCTGGCGGCACTGCAGCGGGTGACCGGCGCCGACGAACTCGTCGTCACCTCGGTCACCCACCGGCACGAAGACCGGTTGCGGTCCCACGAACTGATCGCCCGACGCTGGGGGCTGACGCCATGAGTCGCAAGCCCATTCATCTGGCCGCGCATTTTCCCGGCGTCAACAACACCACCGTGTGGAGCGATCCCGCGTCCGGAAGCCAGATCGACTTCGACTCGTTCGTGCACCTGGCCCGCACCGCCGAACGCGGTCTGTTCGACTTCTTCTTCCTGGCCGAAGGGTTGCGGTTGCGCGAACATCGCGGGCAGATCTACGACCTGGACGTGGTCGGCCGGCCGGACACGTTCACCCTGCTGGCGGCACTGGCCGGTGTCACCGAACGAATCGGCCTGACCGGAACCATCAACACCACCTTCAACGAACCATTCGAAGTGGCAAGGCAATTCGCCACCCTGGATCACCTGTCCGGGGGACGGGCCGGCTGGAACATCGTGACTTCCTCAGATGCGTTCACCGGGGCCAACTTTCGCCGCGGCGGTTTCCTGGCGCACTCCGAGCGCTACGCTCGGGCGGAGGAATTCGTCACCGTGGCCCGCAAATTCTGGGACAGCTGGGCCCCGGATGCGGTGGTGCGCCGCGACGGCGCCTACGTCGATCCGGACAAAATCCACAGCGTCGAATTCACCGGATCCCACTTCGACGTAACGGGGTTCGCGACACTGCCCGCCGGCCCGCAGGGGCATCCGGTGCTGCTGCAGGCCGGCGACTCCGATGAAGGCCGCAACTTCGGTGCCCGCCATGCCGACGCACTGTTCACCCTGCACGGCTCCCTGGACGACGGCCGGCGCTACTACCTCGACGTCAAAGACCGGGCCCGCAAGCAAGGCCGAAACCCGGACGAGCTCAAGGTTTTTCCGGCCGCGACGTTCGTGCTCGGTGACTCCGACGACGACGCCCGCGATAAGGCTCACCACATCCGCCACCAACAGGTCAGCGGCGCCACCGCAATCGCGATGCTGGAGCAGGTGTGGGGCCGCGAACTCTCCGACTACGACCCGGACGGTCCGCTGCCCGACGTCGATCCCGTCGTCGACAGCGACATCTCCCAGGGGCGCGTCCGGCACGGCGACCCGGTCGCGGTGGCACGTCGCTGGCGGGAGCGGGCCGCTGCCGACGGCCTGTTGATCCGCGAACTGATCATCGCGGTGACCAGCCGTGAGCAATTCGTCGGCACCGCAACGCATATCGCCGACGAGATCGACCGCTACGTGCAGGCCGACGCCTGCGACGGATTCATCCTGGTGCCGCACCTCACCCCGCACGGCCTCGACGAGTTCGTCGACCGGGTGGTGCCGCTACTGCAGGAGCGCGGCGCCTACCGCACCGAATACACCGGCGTGACGCTGCGCGAGCAGCTGGCCGATTAGCCCGCTTTGCGCAGCGCGGCATCGGTCGCCTCGCGGATCGGGCCGCGCCACAGCGGGCCATGACCGGGGGCGAGCAGCTCGGACTCCACCCGGGCCAGCGCGGACAGGGTGCGGATGCACTCCTGCTGGCTGTAGCTGAAGATCGCCGGCAACAACTGGGGGCCGTCGTGCGGGAGCAGCGGATGCCCGGTGACCAGCGCGTCACCACTGGCCAGGACGCCGTCGACCAGATACGAGCAGTGGCCGTTCGTGTGGCCGGGACTGAAGACCGCTGCCGGGCGACCCGGCAGCCCGGCGGCGATGTCGGCCGTCAGCGGCCTGGCAGTCGGGATGCCCGCACGAATCAGGCCACCGCTGCGCACCACATGCGCGGTCCACACCGCCCAGCGGGGCCGCCACAACCGTAAAGCCAGCGCGGGTATCGACACCTGCTCCAGGTATTCGCGCTTCGCATGACCGACCTCGTCGGCATGGCAGTACACCGGGGTGCCGTGCTCGCGCGCGAACCAGATCGCGCTGCCCAGATGGTCGATGTGGGCGTGGGTGAGCAGGATTGCGCGCAGGTCGGCGGGTTCGTAGCCCAGCCTGCGCAGCGAGGCCAGCACCTCCGCCCGGTCGGCGGGGTAACCGGCATCGATCAACATGACGCCGGTGTCGTCGGCGACCAGTGTCCAGTTGACCGCGGGACCCTGGGCGAGGTGGACCTTGTCGGTGATCTGCACCAGCTCCGTCATGGTCGTGAGTCTAGGAGCGATCGCAAGCCCGGCGATGCCGGGCGCAGCGGGTCGCGACCGTCAGGAGTAGAAAGAACTAGTGGCTGAACTGAAACTCGGATACAAGGCGTCCGCCGAACAATTCGCACCCCGAGAGCTCGTCGAACTCGCCGTTCTCGCCGAGGCGCACGGCATGGACAGCGCCACCGTCAGCGACCATTTCCAGCCGTGGCGGCACAAGGGCGGGCACGCCCCGTTCTCGCTGGCCTGGATGACCGCCGTCGGCGAGCGCACCGAGCGGCTGCAGTTGGGCACCTCGGTGCTCACCCCCACCTTCCGGTATAACCCGGCCGTCATCGCGCAGGCGTTCGCGACCATGGCGTGCCTATACCCCGGCCGCGTGTTCCTCGGCGTCGGCACCGGGGAAGCGCTCAACGAGATCGCCACCGGGTACGAGGGCGACTGGCCGGAGTTCAAAGAGCGGTTCGCGCGGCTGCGGGAATCGGTGCGGCTGATGCGCGAGTTGTGGCGCGGGGATCGCGTCGACTTCGACGGCGAGTACTACCGCACCAAAGGCGCCTCGATCTACGACGTACCCGAGGGCGGCGTCCCGGTGTACATCGCCGCCGGCGGCCCGGCGGTGGCCAAGTACGCCGGACGCGCCGGCGACGGTTTCATCTGCACCTCTGGAAAAGGCGAGGAGCTCTACACCGAGAAGCTGATCCCGGCCGTCAAAGAAGGCGCGCAGATCAACGACCGCAACCTCGACGACATCGACAAGATGATCGAGATCAAGATCTCCTACGACACCGACCCGGAGTTGGCCCGCGAGAACACCCGCTTCTGGGCGCCGCTGTCGTTGTCCGCCGAGCAGAAGCACAGCATCGACGACCCGATCGAGATGGAGAAGGCCGCCGACGCACTGCCGATCGAGCAGATCGCCAAGCGTTGGATCGTGGCCTCGGACCCCGACGAGGCCGTCGCCAAGGTCAAGGACTACGTGGACTGGGGTCTCAATCACCTGGTTTTCCACGCTCCCGGTCACGACCAGCGCCGCTTCCTGGAGCTGTTCGACAAGGACCTCGCGCCCAGGCTGCGCAAACTTGGCTGACACCGCGTCGAGGGCGATCTACATCGCGGCGCCCGAGTCGGAGACCGGTAAGTCGACGATCGCGCTCGGACTGATTCACCGGTTGGCGGCCACCGTCGCCAAAGTTGGTGTGTTCCGGCCGATCACGCGCGCCGAGGCCGGCCGGGACTACATCCTGGAGCTGTTGCTGGCGCACAGCAGTGCGGGACTGCCGTACGAACAATGCGCCGGCGTCACCTACCAGCAGCTGCATGAGGACGGCGACGCCGCCATCGCCACCATCGTCGACACCTACCACGCGATGGCCGCGAAATGCGACGTCGTGGTGATCGTGGGCAGTGACTACTCCGACGTGGCGAGTCCGGCCGAGCTTTCCGTCAACGCGCGCATCGCCGTGAATCTCGGTGCCCCGGTGTTGCTTGCGGTACGCGGCAAGGGGCGCACACCTGCCGAGATCGCCGCCGTCGTCGAGGTGTGTCTGGCCGAGCTGTCCGCGCAGCGCGCGCACACCGCGGCGGTGGTGGCCAACCGCTGCGATCCGGCCGAGCTGGCGGCGGTGTCGGACGCGCTGCGGCGGTTCACCCCGCGCAGCTACGTGCTGCCCGAGGAGCCGCTGCTGGCCGCGCCGACGGTGGCCGAGCTCACCACCGCCGTGCGCGGGACGCCGGTGCGCGGCGACGAACAGCTGGCCCAGCGCGAGGTGACCGGGGTGATGGTGGCCGGAATGACGGCAGACCACGTGCTGGAGCGGCTGCGCGACGGCATGGCGGTCATCACCCCCGGTGACCGCTCGGACGTGGTGCTCGCCGTTGCGAGTGCCCATGCGGCCGAAGGCTTTCCGTCGTTGTCGTGCATCGTGCTCAACGGTGGCTTCGACCTGCACCCCTCGATCGCGGCGCTGGTGGCCGGCCTGAAGCTGCGACTGCCGATCATCGCCACCAAGCTCGGCACGTACGACACCGCCAGCGCGGCGGGTTCGGCACGCGGGCGGGTCACCGTCGCCTCGCAGCGCAAGATCGACACCGCGCTGGCGATGATGCACCGCCACGTCGACGTCACCGATCTGCTCGAGCAACTCGCCCTGCCCATCCCGACGGTCACCACGCCGCAGATGTTCACCCACCAGTTGCAGGAGCGGGCCCGAGCCGACCGCAAGCGCATCGTGCTGCCCGAGGGCGAGGACGACCGGATCCTGCGCTCTGCGGGACGCCTGCTGCAGCGCTCGGTCGCCGAGCTGACGATCCTGGGCGACGAGGGGCAGGTCCGGGGGCGCGCCGCCGAACTCGGCGTCAGCCTCGACGATGCGCAGGTGATCGACCCACGCACCAGCGACCTGCACGAGCAGTTCGCCGAGAAGTACGCCGAGTTGCGCGAGGCCAAGGGCGTCACCCTGGAGCAGGCACGCGAAATCATGAATGACGCAACGTATTTCGGCACCATGCTGGTGTATCACGACATGGTCGACGGCATGGTGTCCGGCGCGGTGCACACGACGGCGCACACCGTCCGTCCGGCGCTGGAGATCATCCGCACGGTGCCGGACGTGTCGACCGTGTCCAGCATCTTCCTGATGTGTCTGCCGGACAAGGTGCTGGCCTACGGAGACTGCGCGATCGTCCCCAACCCGACACCCGAGCAGCTGGCCGACATCGCCATCAGCTCGGCGCGCACCGCAGCCCAGTTCGGCATCGACCCGCGGGTGGCCTTGCTGTCCTACTCCACCGGTGACTCCGGCTCTGGCGCAGACGTGGAAAAAGTCAGGGCTGCAACGGAATTGGTGCGCTCCCGAGAACCGGAGCTGTTGGTCGAGGGCCCGATCCAATACGACGCCGCGGTGGACCCGTCGGTCGCGGCGACCAAGATGCGCGACTCGCCGGTGGCCGGTCGCGCCACGGTGCTGATCTTCCCGGACCTCAACACCGGCAACAACACCTACAAGGCGGTCCAGCGCTCCGCGGGCGCCATCGCGATCGGCCCGGTGCTGCAGGGCCTGCGCAAGCCGGTCAACGACCTGTCCCGGGGTGCGCTGGTCGAAGACATCGTCAACACCGTGGCAATCACGGCGATTCAGGGGCAGGGGCAGCGATGAGTGACCGGTCGGTGTTGGTGATCAACTCCGGATCCTCCTCGCTGAAGTTCCAGCTCGTCGATCCCGACTCCGGGGTCTCCCGGGCCGCCGGCGTCGTCGAACAGATCGGGGAGAAATCCGCCGAAGTCCCCGACCACGAAGCTGCGCTGCGTCGTGCCTTCGACATGCTGGACGACGACGGAATCGACCTGCACGACTGTGGGCTGGTCGCGGTCGGTCATCGGGTTGTGCACGGCGGCAACCGGTTTCACGAGCCGACGCGGCTCGACGACCAGGTGATCGCGGAGCTGAAGAAACTTTCGCCGCTGGCTCCGCTGCACAACCCGCCCGCGCTGGCGGGTATCGGGGTGGCCCGCAAACTGCTACCGGACGTGCCGCACGTCGCCGTGTTCGACACCGCCTTCTTCCACGAACTGCCCGCGGCGGCGCAGACCTATGCGATCGACCGCGAGCTGGCCGAGAGGTGGCAGATCCGCCGGTACGGATTCCACGGCACCTCACACGAATTCGTCAGCCGGCAGGCCGCTGAGTTCCTGGGCCGGCCGTGGTCCGATGTGAACCAGATCGTGCTGCATCTGGGTAACGGCGCGTCCGCTTCGGCGGTGGTGGGCGGCCGGCCGGTCGAGACATCGATGGGCCTGACCCCGCTGGAGGGCCTGGTGATGGGCACCCGCAGCGGTGATATCGATCCGGGCGTGTTCAGCTATCTGTGGCGCGCGGCGGACCTCGGTGTCGAGGAGATCGAAACCATGCTGAACAAGCAGTCCGGGGTGCAGGGCCTGGCGGGCGAACGCGACTTCCGCCGGCTGCGGTCCATGATCGAATCCGGCGATGCCGCAGCAAAATTGGCCTACGACGTGTTCATCCACCGACTGCGCAAATACATCGGTGCCTATCTGGCGGTGCTCGGGCACTGCGATGTCATCAGCTTCACCGCCGGGATCGGCGAGCACGACGCGGTAGTGCGCCGGGAGGCGCTGGCCGGACTCGGCGAGTTGGGGATCGAGCTGGACGACGAGCGCAACACGACCGGGAGCGGCGCGCGGCGGATCTCCGCCGACGGTTCGCGGATCGCGGTGCTGGTGGTGCCGACCGACGAGGAGTTGGCGATTGCGCGCGACTGCATCGGCCTGCTGAACGGATAGACGTGGGCGGTGCCCGCCTGCGGAGCAGCTGTGGATCAACGTATTCGGGGGATGCGCCGGTCGTGCGATTCTTCGCGGCGTGCAGGAACCATTCGTCGGCAGCGACGCGCTGCAGCGCGGAGTGTTGAACCGTCATCAATTGCGCACGCGATACCGGGCGGTGCTGCCCGGAATCTATCTGCCTGCGGCCGGCGAACCTTCGTTTGAGCAGCGCATTGCGGCGGCCTGGCTATGGGCGAAAGGTACCGCCGTCATCGCGGGTGCGGCCGCGGCAGGGTTGCACGGTGCCGGGTGGGTTCCGCGTGCCGTGCCAATCGAACTGGTCTGCAACAACTCCCGGCCACCGCGCGGTGTCGTGACTCGGCGGTGCCGGCTGCTGGAGGGTGAGGTGCAGCTGATCGACGGCCGCTTCGTCACCACCGCGGCGCGCACCGCCTTCGACATCGGTCGGGGTGGCGCCCTGCATTCGGCGGTCGCGCGGTTGGACGCACTGGCTGCCGCGACGTCTTTCACGGTCGACGATGTCCTGGACATCGCGCAACGGCACCCCGGGTCGCCGGGCCTGCGACGGTTGGAGACGGCGCTCGAACTCGTCGACGCGGGTGCGCAGTCGCCCAGGGAGAGCTATCTACGGATGCTGCTGATCGAAGCCGGGTTTCCCCGGCCGCAGACCCAGATACCCGTATTGGGCGCCAACGGGATTCCGTTCGCTCACATCGACGTCGGGTGGGAGAAGTTCAAGGTCGGCGTCGAATACGAGGGCATGCACCATCAGACCGTGCGGGGGCGCTACGTCTACGACATCCACCGACTGGAGGACGTTCAGCAGCAGGGTTGGCTGATGGTGCGGGTAGTCGCCGAGGACCGCCCGGCGAGCATTACTCGGCGAGTGCGGGTGGCGATGGTAGAGCGCGGGTGGCCTGCGCCGGATTCGGAGCTACAGCGTTGGGTGTGAGCTGGTGGCGTCCGTTGTGCAACAGTGGTTTTGAAAGTGAGCGGAGGGCGGGATTCCGGCCGGCGAATTCCCGCCCAGGGTTCACACCCGGCGCCCAGGGTTCACGCTCGGCGCCCGGGCTTCAGAAAGTACTGATGGGCCGCACCTTGTTGGCCATATCCACCAGCGTGTACCGGTGCCGCTGGGTGGGCGCGACGCGGGCGAGGTTGCGCAGCGACGCCTCGACACCCAACCGCAGGCCGTGGTCGGTGAACGGAAAACCCAGGATGTGGTTGGTGCTCGCCTCGTTGTCCTGCAGCCAGTCCATCGCGCCGCCGAGCACCAGCGCGCGGATCTGCAACACGCGGGGTTCGGTGGCCGGCAGCGCCTCCACCCGGCGCGCCGCATCGCGGATCTGCTCCTCGGTGATCTCGTTCTGCGACCGCCCGGACAGCAGCGTCACCGCGCTGGTCAGCCGCGCGGTGGTGAAGTGCCGCGAGGTGGGCGGTACTTCATCGAGCGTCTGCACCGCCCCACTCCGATCACCTTGCGCGGACAGCGATCTCGCCAATCCGAAAGCGGCCGAGATCACGCCGTCGTTGGTGTTCCACACCGTCCGGTAGAACTTCTGCTCGTCCGGTTTGCCGGCCAGTTCAGCGGTGGCGGCCAGCGCCAGCTTGGGGGCCAGCTCGCCCGGGAAGGTGTCCAGCACGTCGGTGAAGTCCTTGATGGCCGAGTCATAGTCGCCGGTGAGCAGCTCGGACACGGCCCGGTACCAGACCAGCCGCCACCGCCAGCCGACCCGCGCGGCGAGGTCGTTGAGCTTGCGCGTGGCTTTGCTGACATCGCCGAGGTCCAGCAGGGCCCGGACTTCCATCAGCGGCAGTTCCACCGACTCCGAGACGTCGGCGCCGTCGGCGTCCAGCGAACCGTGGCGCGCCGCCCGCAGCGAATCCAGCGTCTGCACCGGCTGGGACAAGACGGTGGCCTGCAGCACCGGTGCGGCCACGTCAGCCGGATCGACCAGGGGGACCGACAACGCGGTGACGATCTCCTTGGCGGTCAGCTTCTCCGAATGCACCTGTCCGTCCAGGTAAACGTCGGTGTGGGCGACCAGCAGGTCCACCCCGAAGGTGGAGCGGCTCGGGCTGAAGATGGTGGACAGGCCGGGTCGCGGCACCCCGGTGTCGGCCGCGACCACCTCCCGCAACACCCCCATCAGCTGCGCGGACATCTCCTCGGCGCTGGCGAATCGCCGCCGGGGGTCCGGGTCGATGGCGCGGCGCAACAACCGGCCGAACGAGTCGTACTCGGCAAGTACCGGGTCGTCGTCGGGCAGGCCGTCCACGTAGCGGCCGTTGCGGGTGCG
>NZ_JCALDW010000022.1:0-81681 GCF_059813065.1 Mycobacterium sp. NGS24 | reverse complement strand
GTGCAGGGGCAGGCCGTTGCCGTCGAACAGCGCCAGCCAGGGCCTCGAGTGGGCGGCGAACTTCAGGACATCGGCGATCGGCAGCAGCGTGCCGCCGGCGGTCAGCCCGTGGCCGGTGCCCTTCTCCAGATCAGTCAGACTCACCGTGATCACGACATTCGCGGGCAGGCCGTTGATGGTCCCCGTCGCTCTGGTGAGCATCCGCTTGCACAACGCCAGCAGCGCATCGTGGTTGCGCTTACCCGCGGTGCGGGTGTCATTCCGCTTCTGCTCTTCGGTGGGTTCACCCTCGAGGCAGGGATTCTCGTCAGCCGGGTTGCACATCCCCGGGGCGGCGTTGCGCTGCATCAACGGCTCTAAGGTGGCCCACGCTTCCGGGGTCAACAAGCCTTCGAAGGGGCGCATCCCGTCGGGGCGTTGCTTGCCGACCCGGATGTAGGCCAGGGCTTGACGGTCCTCATCGGAGAGCTCGCCGTCCTGGTTGAGCAGATAGAGCATGTGCGCTGCGGCTATCCGGAACTCGGCGGGCCCGAGTTCGCAGGCATGCTGGGCCAACTGGGCCTCGACATTCTCCCGGGTCTGAAAGTCCACGAACCCGGGCAGCTCACGGAAGAACCACCGCAGATGCTTGATGTGCTCGGCGCCGATCAACCCCTGGGCCTGACCGCGGGCGAACATCGGCATCGAGGGCGTCAACGGCTCGCCGGTCAGCGAGGTCCGCGGCCCCAACGACGCCGCCTCATCCAACCGGCGGTGCGCCTCAGCGGTGGAGATCCGCAGCCGCTGTACCAGTACGGCGGCGTAACTCTTGGCGCCCAGGGATATCGGTGAGCTTTGGGAGGTGATCCGCTGATACACGCGGTGATCGAGCACTGGCTGCGCCCGGACCACCGCTTCGCGGCGCTGCTGCACGTCGAGTAACTCGGCATCGGTGAACGCGTCGATCGACAGCCGATTCATCTGCGCGGTCAAGGTTTCGATCTGCGCGAGGGCAGCCAGCATCGCCTCCCGATCGGCAATAGCTGACGTTCCCATGACTCGAACAATAGTGCGACCCACCGACAAGACTCAGCGCGGTGAGGCGTCAGATACTGAAGTGAAACACGGGTTTTCGCACATCGTCGAGACTGCACCCAGCGTGAGCGTCAGCCGAGCTTTATCACGCTGTGCGCAGTGTCAACGCTCGTTCACTCGACGATGCTCAGCGCCCCAGAGGGGCAGAGCTGCACGGCTTTCCGCGCGTTGTCCTGCTCGGCTGGGGGCACGTCGTCGACCAGCAGTACCACGATGCCGTCGTCGTCCTGATCAAAGACCGCCTCGCTGTTCATCACACAGACCCCGGCGCCGATGCAGACGTCGCGGTCGGCGCGCACCCTCACCAGGCCACCTGCAGCGACTGCAGCCCATAGATGAAGTGGAAGGACCGGAACGCCACGTCGTCGAAGGGTTCGTCGAGCCGCAGCGTCGGGAAGCGTTGCAGCAGAGCCGGAAACGCGATCTTCATCTCCATCCGGGCCAGCGGTGCGCCCAGGCAGTGATGGACGCCG
The DNA here is from genome assembly GCF_059813065.1 of Mycobacterium sp. NGS24. Lineage (NCBI taxonomy): Bacteria > Bacillati > Actinomycetota > Actinomycetes > Mycobacteriales > Mycobacteriaceae > Mycobacterium > Mycobacterium sp. NGS24. Next base: position 80,134 of record NZ_JCALDW010000022.1, on the reverse strand, counting down.
TGGCCGAACGCCAGATGTCCCATCGCGCCGCGGCGGACGTCGAATACCTCCGGGTTGTCGATGAAGCTCGGGTCGCGGTTGCCCGACGGTAGTGAGACGACCACCAGCTGGTGCGCGGGAATCTGCACCCCGGCGATCTCCACCTCGTTGGTGGTGATGCGGGGGATGCCCGAATGCACGATCGACAGCCAGCGCAGCAGCTCCTCCACCGCCGGGCCCACGGCATCGGGGTCGTTGCGCACCAGGGCCAGCTGATCCGGGTGCTGCAGCAACGCCAGGGTGCCGAGGCCGAGCATGTTGGAGGTGGTCTCGTGACCGGCCACCAGTAGCAGGCTGCAGATGCCCACCAGCTCGTCGTCGGTGAGCTCGGATCCATGCTCGCGCACCAGCATTCCGAGCATGTCGTCACCGGGGGAGCGACGTGCGCCGGCCACCAGCGCCTGCATGTAGGCACGCCCGGCGCGCTGCAGCTCGAAGCGTTCCTCGATCGGGATCGACAGGTCGAGCTGCCGGCTGGTGCGGTGCTGGAAATCGTCGCGGTCGTCATACGGCACGCCCAGCAACTCGCAGATCACCAGTGACGGGATGGGCAATGCGAAGTCGGTGACGAGATCACTTGGTGGACCTGCCTTTTCCATGGCGTCCAGATGCTGGGTCACGATCTCGGTGATCCGCGGCTCCAGGCGCTTCATCCGGCGGCCGGTGAACTCGCCGGTGAGCATGCGGCGCAACCGGGTGTGCCTGGGTGGGTCCAGGCCCAGCAGGTTGCCGGACTGGGCGGCGCGTTGTTCTTCCTCGGACACCTCGGGTGCCCCGGGTACGACGAACCCTGGCGGGCGCTCATTGGAGAACCGCTCCGGATCGGAGAGCACCGTCTTGATGTCGTCGTGGCGGGTCACCAGGTACACCGGCATGCCGAAGGCGTTGATGACGGTGCGCACCCCCTCGGTCTCGCGGATCTCGCCGAGGGTGGGGATGGGGTCGAAGTCGACACGCTGCATGTGCAGCGGAGGTGAGGCAGGTGCCTGGGTCATGGTGTCGACGGTACACGCGAGGCTGTTGGGTCCGCGTTGGGAAAGCGTCGATCAGGCCGTTGACCAGGGCGGGATCGCCAAGAAGCCGCTAACTCACCAGCCCCCCACCCAGCCGTCGAAAATGGCGTCCGGCTCGTTTTCGGGCTGCTCGGAGCGGCCGACCAGAAAGTCGAAATCGCACCCCCGGTCGGCCTGCAGGACACGGTCGACGTACATGGCCGCGTAGCCACGACGCTGTCGATGGCGCGGGGGTGGCGCCTGGCGGGTGGCCAGTTCGTCGTCGGGAACCAGTAGGTCCAGCGTGCCGGCGTGGGCGTTCAGCGCGATGATGTCGCCGTCGCGGACCAGGCCCAGCGGACCGCCCGCGGCCGACTCGGGGCTGACGTGCAGAACACACGTGCCGTAGGCGGTTCCGCTCATCCGGGCATCGGAGATCCGCACCATGTCGGTGACGCCCTGGCGCAGCAGCTTGCTGGGGATGGGCAGCTGGCCCCACTCAGGCATGCCGGGGGCACCGCGCGGGCCGGCATTACGCAGCACCAGCACGGAATCCGCGGTGACGTCCAGGTCGGGGTCGTCGAAGCGGGCCATCATGTCGCGCATGTCGTCGAACACCACGGCGGGCCCCTGGTGCACCAGCAGGGCAGGGGTGGCCGCGCTGCACTTGATCACTGCGCCGGTGGGCGCCAGGTTGCCGCGCACCACGGCCAGGCCCTGCGGCGGCTGGAACGGGGCATCGATGGTGGCGATGACGTCTGCGGCGGTGGAGATGCCGGAGGGCAGGTTGTCGGCGACGGTCTTGCCGCTGACGGTCAGCGCGTCTGTGTGCAGCAGGGTCTCGATTGACTTCATCACCGCGGGGATGCCGCCGGCGTGGAACACCTGCTCCACCAGGTGCTCTCCGGCGGGCCGCACGTTCACCATCAGCGGTGTGCGCGCGGACAATTCGTGGAACCTGTCCAGGGTCAGCGGCACCCCGGCGCGGCCGGCGATGGCCAGCAGGTGCACGATCGCGTTGGTGGATCCGCCGACCGCCAGCATCAGAGTGATGGCGTTGTCGAAGGCCTCGGCGGTGAGCACGTGCGAGGGCCGCACTCCCTCGGCGGCCAGGCCCACCGCACGCGCACCCACCTCTTCGGCCACCTGCAACCGCCGCGAGTCCATGGCGGGCACCGCGGCGGCGCCGGGCAGTGTCATGCCCAGCCCCTCCACGATCGTGGCCATGGTGGAGGCCGTGCCCATCTCCGGGCAGTGCCCGCGGGACGGGCCGGCCGCGGCCTCGAGACGCTCGTAGTCGGCCATCGACATCCGGCCCGCCCGCACATCGTCGATGTACTGCCACACCTAGAAGTCGTCGACGGTCAACGAGCGCGGCATCAGCCACAGGGTGTCGGGGTCGCCGTCGATGAGGTGCGCGCCGACCATCTGCGGCCACGGCCACGGCAAAAATGGGAAGAACACCAGCTTGTCCTCGACGCTGTTGGCGCGGTCCAGACGCGGTTCGGCGATCGCCACCGCGGCCGTCATCACGGGCCGCAGAAGAATGTGTGTGCGCAGCAGCTCGAACCGCGTGCCGGGGCAATCCTGGGCCTGGTCCTTCCGGGTCGCCACGGTCGCGCCGCGCGACACCCAGTCCTGCCACCGCCGCGTCAACGACGCGATCGACTCCGCTGGGAAGTAGAACAGCAGCTCGGGTGTGGACAGCGCGGCGCCGGCCATGTCAGACCACCGGCCGTGTGCCCGACCCCGCTTCGGAGTTCTTTTGAATGTCGCTCAGTCGGCGGCGGTAGCCGTCGATCCTGCGGGCGACCTCGACTGCGTGACGCAGCTGCTCGCCGACGTCATCGCAGGACTGCAGGAACCCGGTGAAGCCAGCGACGGTGCGGTCCACCGCCGCCAGGTAGAACGCGATCGCCTCGCGCAAGCTCGCCCGGTCCGCGTCGCACTTACGTTGGGAAACTGCGAGAGCCTGAATCTCATCGAAAACCGTTGTCGCCGAATCGTACTCAGTCCCGTCGCCGACATCAGGCAACGCGGCCATCGCCGCGGCAGCGCGATCTACGTCATCGCCAGCGTCGAGAACATCCAGCCACGCGTTGATCCGGATCATCCGCTCACCCCACTGGCGCATGGCGACGAGCTGATCCGACGACAGGACCACGTTCACCGCCTGGAGGTAACCGCGAGCTGCCATGTCGACTACGCGCAGCGGGCCGTCACTGGTGACCTCGGGCACGTCATAGGTCTCGGCCATGGGCGGAAACGGCGTCTGCTGCAAACCTTTGAGATATGACCGGATCGCGTTCACGTCGGCGTCGCCCGCTCTATGCCGTGTTGGCGGCGGCGGGATGCAGCGGCGCCCCCGCCAACCGGGAGGCGTACAACAGATCCGCACAGCCATCGACCGAATCGAAATCGCGCAGGCACATCACGACCTCAGCGGCACGCGCCGTCGCCAACAGCCGGGCCGGCGGCTCCGCTCCGCCCTGACCGGCATTCTTCATCGCCGTCTGGTAGGCGATCAACGACATGAAACGTTGCTTCGCAACGTCGGCCCACAACGCGTCGCTGATGGGCTTGCGCTGCTCGAAAAGGTCGATGACCTGATCGGTGGCGCGCCCGCTCATCTGCGTCACACTGGCCGCCATCTGCGAATGCCGCGCCGCCACCTTCAACCGGTCCTGTTCGGTGAACCTGTTGACGACACTCCATTCCCACGGCATCGCGACCGCGCAGCGATGCGCCATCGACGGATCCGCGATTCCCTTGCTGGCCTGGACCTCTCGGGGATTCACACTGACCGGCCGCGCTCCCACTGCGCCGGCCCAGTCGATGACTTGATCCATCGGCAGCGTCGAAGCGACCGCCAACACCCGCGCGCCCGGCGCGGCCTGCTCACGCGCCTCGGCCTGCCGAACGATGGTCTCCAGCGGATTGGCGCCGCCCGCCTCCGCCGATTCGCTCCACAGCTTGTGCCCGACGATCGGGTCGGTGACCGCCAAGCGGACGTCCTGCGGGATCCGCACACCCAGCGGGATGTAGCTCGCGCCCTCACTGGTGGCCAGCCACGCTGAGATGGTGCCGCCACGCTCCCAGATCAGCGACGCCGCGTACTGGATGTCGACGTAGCCGCTGCCCATCGTCTGCGCGACCAGCGAGGTGATCACGTCCCGGCCGGCGTCCATCGCCTGATCGAAGATGACATCTCCGGTGGCACCGTCCGCGCCGATCCCACGAATGGACGGCCCCTGCACCGCCACCGGCGCCAACGAAGCCCCAGCAGAGGCCGCAGACGGCGCTGCGGCGCTACTGAGCGGTGCCGCGCCAGCGGCCGGCGACGTCGGCGTCGGAGCGGCAGCAGCGGGAGGAGCGCCGGTCACCGGGCTCACCGGACCAGGACCGCCCGCGGCCGCAGCCGGCGGCGGCATCATCCCCATCGGCGGCGCAGCAGCACTCACCGGACCACCCACAGACGCCGGCGTGGTCGTCGCCGCAGGACCCGCCGGCGCTTGCGCGGCGGCCTGCGCCACGTTGTGCGCCACGTTGGTGCCGATGTTCGTCGCGGCACTGACCGCATTGGTCGCCGTATTCACCGCCCCAGAAGCCATCCGCGCCGACGACTCAGCCAACCCGGAACCCAAGCTGGCCAGCCCCGATGCGCGCCCTGCCGCGTTGGCAGCATTGGCCGCCCCAGCCCCGTTCGCCGCCCCGGCCCCGTTCGCGCCGTTGGCATTCGCTAGCTGACTCGACTGCGCCGCACTCGCAGGATTGCTCGCCGCGCTCGATGACGCCGGCGACGACGACGCCGGCGACGAGCTGCCCGAGGACGCCGGCTTCATCATCTGTCCGAGCACAGACGCCGGATTACTACTGCCCCCACCAGAACTCGGCGACGAAGGCGTCGATGGCGTGGACGGTGTGGAAGGCGTCGAGGGCTTCGATACTTCGGTGGGGTCAGCTTTGTCGGGCTGCTTAAAAGCTGTCTGCTGAATGTTTCTGTCGGCCGCAGTCTGTGATTCGGATTTCGGCGCCTGTTGCTCCGGTGTGGCCTGCTTCGGATCAAGCGCGTTCCCAGTTAGATAGTCGACCTGGCGCACGCTGCCGTTCGTGTCCTGAGGCAGTCCTGGAGCAGGAGCAGCCGGCGCGCTGATCCCAGGGAGACCTGGCATGCCGCCCGCCTCGGGCAGTAGGTGATTAGCGAAGGGGGCGGCCCATTGAGAGATGTCGGTCGACAGAGCAGTCACCGTGGAGGCGCCCTGCCCGTCACGTGCTATGGCATTTGACTTAGCTATGGAAACAATCTTGGCGATGCTCGTCTGTAGTTGCGCCTCGATGGCGGCGATCGCAGCAGGAGCAATTAGCGGGGTGCTTTGTAGTGCAACGGCTTTGGCCTTTTCCGCGCTGTCGCGGGAAGTTTGGATGTCCTCCTCGGCCTGGTTCACGATCTCGACAAGATCCTGTTTGGTCGACTGCAGCTCATTCGCCGCCCAGTGGGCCTTCTTCGAGATATGGCGGTACGCCTCGATCCGATTCTGCAATGCGGTCTCGCGGCCTGCGGCGAGGTTGCGCGCCGCGTCGATGAACGCGCCGTCCATCGGGGCTAGAATCTGCTTGATGTCCATCTGGACATCGAGTTCCTTGAATAGCGTGTTTGCGGCCTGCGAGAACGCCATGGCGTAACCCGACCAAGACATGACACTCGACGCTGGCCACGACCCGGCCAGAATTTCAGCCGAGTGCTCCGTCATCGGCATCATGACCTCACCGAAAGCCAAGGCGCTGAATCCTTTCGGCTATGCCAGACGGACGCACAATGCGCCGGTCAGCTGAGTCGACTCGTTTGCCATCGTGACGGCGTTTCCAGTAATCGGATCACTTGTCCGGATTGCCTCACCAAGGACCCGAAGGGTGCGAACGCTTGTTCGTGCAGCTTCGGATAAGACAGGTGTGGCGCCCGGTGCGATACTTCCGTCGAGTGCCGCACTAGCCTGCGTATAAAGATCTGCCGCCCTGCGAATAGAGCTGGCCCACTGTGGATTCGACGTCGCAGCCGGATCTCCGACCTTTACATCAGGCGGCAGCACACTGAGGGCGTCTTGCGCAGACCTGATGAGATTGCCTGCCTGAACCCACCCGTCTTGGCATGTTTGACGGTCGGCCTCTGCGGTCGGCAAAGGCGCGGGCGCGGCAGGGGTTGGTGCTGCAACGGTGACCGTGACTGGTGAGCTGGTGACCGGGGCGTCTGACGGACCTGTATCCCGTGCGCTGAGGGTGATTGAGGCCGCGGCGACGCTGGCGATTGTCGCAGCGATGGCGCCGGCAGCCACAAGCACGGGCCAGCGCCGACCACGGGCTGGCCTCGCTGGGGGCGGCCCAGGCGGCTGATGAGGCGGCCAACCCGGAACGGGCGGTGGAGGTGGCGGAGGAAACGCCGTGTCCACACCAAAATGGTTCTGACTCATCGGCACAACCAATCAACAGCCTTCTGGCTCGCTTGGAAGACCGCAATCGCGTTGCCTGTGGCCGGGTCGAACGACTTGTAAGACTCGGAGAGAGCCCTCAGCGAGCTGACGGTGGTGTCCGCCACGGCCGCCAGCGTCGGGCTAGTACCCGGAGCCGTTTGAGCCGCGAAGGTTTCGGCGGCCTGGCCGAAGAGATCGCCGGCGCGCGTGAAAGCAGCTTTGTACACCGGGTTGTTCGGCGTGGCTGGGTCGTTGAAATCTACGCCGGGGGGCACGGCTGCAGCGCCGGCGGTGACGAGGGTGTCCGTTGTCTGCCATGCCCGGCAGGTTTGGGCGTCGGCCTGGGCGGCGGGCAGTGGCGCGGGAGCTGGTGGCGGCGCGGCAGTTTCGGTGACTGTGGAGGGTGCCGATGTGGCGGTGGTTGCAGCTTCGGGGGTGGTGACGGCGAAGGTGATCAGGGTGGTGACGAGGCCGCCGACGATGGCCGCGCCAGCTGCTGTGGCTGCGACTGCGGGCCAGCGTCGACGTGGGGGCTGCGGAGCCGGTGGGTACGGCTGCGGCGGCCACGTCTGGTAGGCCGGTGGCGGCGCGACTGACATCCTGTACTCCCTGGTCCGGTATCGACTTCTGTATCTAGATTGGCGCGACTCCGCCGGATACGCCAGCGCCGGGTCCTGCTCCCCCGCTGGCGCCACCCTGCGGCCACACGGGCTGCGGGGAGCCCCACTCGTCCAGCTCCCACTCACCGTCGTCCAGGCCCCATGGCCCGTTCTCGGGCATTGAGGGGCTGTAGCTCGCGGGTTGAACACCGTCTGCCGGCGCGATCGGGTTGATCTGCGGCATCGGGTACTCGCTCTGGGGTACCGACTCCATCTCCGTAGCGCCCTGAACGTCCTGCTGCTGAAGAACGGGGGGCGACTCCGTGAGCGCCGCGGACTGCTTAGTGGCCCACGTGCTGTCGAGGGTGTCGACGTTGGACCGCAGCAGCTCGCTCTGCGCGCTCACTGCGGCCAGTGCTGCGTCGAGCTGCGACATCGCCGCGGGAGGGGGTGGCGGGATTGCACCGATGACGCTTGCGGCCAGCGTCTGCCCGGCTTTGCCGGCCGCAGAGTGCAGCTGGTCGGTCTCGATGTCGAGCTTCGTTTTCGCGCCCATAGGTGCATTGTCCCAGCATCCGCAGACATTGGAAACAGCAATTGGCTGCTTAGCTGGGTGGCGGCATTCGACGTAGAGGTAGCCGCGCTGGTACCGAATAGTCGTACGGGTTAGGTACGATAATTGCGTACTTGTCCGAGTGAAAGGCTGGGTGGATGTCTATCAGCGCAAGCGAAGCACGTCAGCGGCTGTTTCCGCTGTTGGAGCAGGTGAATACCGACCATGAGCCTGTCCGGATTACGTCCAAGGGCGGTGACGCGGTGTTGATGTCGGCGGACGACTACGACTCGTGGCAGGAGACCGTCTACCTGCTGCGATCTCCTGAGAACGCACGGCGGCTGATGGAGGCCGTAGCCCGAGACAAAAGGTCCCGTTCTCCCGAGTCGGTGGATCACGCGACGACGATCGAGGAACTCGAGGAGATGTCCGGCGGCCAGGCGTGAGAAGCATCCATTTTGACCCCGACGGATGGGACGACTTCCTGTACTGGCTGGCCACCGATCGGAAAACGGCGCGCAGGATCACCAGGCTGATCGCTGAGATTCAACGAGATCCGTTCAGCGGCATCGGGAAGCCGGAACCGTTGAAGGGCGACCTCTCCGGGTACTGGTCGCGGCGCATCGACGACGAACACCGCCTGGTGTACCGAGCCGACGCTGATGAGGTGAAGATCCTCAAAGCCCGGTACCACTACTGAAATTCGTCTCGAATGTCATGTGCGAGGTAGTCGCGGTCAGTTGTCCAGTCGGGATCGGCAGGACCAGTGAAGACCACGGCGACGTCGCTCCATCGTCGCCAGCTGTGAGTGCGCACTATGGCGGGGACGAGCTTGGCGATAGGCCGCCCGGCGACGGTGATGACGATCTCTTCGCCCGCCTCGGCGCGGCCCGCCAGTTCGTCGGCGCGCTCTCGTAGCTCGCGCAGTCCCACCTCGCCCATAGTCTCCACCATGGCATCCGGCCCGCCGGCTGGTCATTCGTTGTGGAGGCAAGCGGCGGTGCAATAGCCCGCGGCCAGCACGGGATCCACAAGGGGTTGGCCGCAGCGGCGGCAGTTGGATCGGTGTCGGCAGGCGCAGGTTGAAGGCCAGGGGCGGTGGCAGCCGGCGCATTCAAGGGGTAGCGGATCCTCGATGTAGAGCGGTGTCGCCGGCGGCCGCCCGGTCACGCGGCGTCCACGCCGAAGACGCGGCTGCCGATCCAGGTGAGCCGATCGGAGGGGATGTCGCCCGGTACGCGGATCTCCGGGTAGTCGGGTCGCCCTGGGGTGTGTTCGATGTCGGTGAGGTCGGCTTCCCACAGATCCCAGACGGGGTGCTCCACGGCGAACCCGCCACCTTCGAGTGCTCCCCCGGACAGCCACCACGCCTGGGCCGCTGTCGGCGCCAGACTGATCCAAGGGTTGCGGTGGTCGTCTTCGACGCCGTTGACGCTCGGGGCGGCTCCGATGACCAATCCGCGCGTCCGGATGGAGGTGCGCCGTGTGCTCGGCGACCAGTGGTAGGCGACTGCCATGTTCCGCACTGTAGGTGCCGGGCGAGACACCACCCGTGGTTCACCGGCGCGGTTCCGGGTGCATCCGGCGCAGTTGGTTCGCGGTTCCGGCGCAGAGTCCAGTGGTGCGCCCTAGTTGGTGGCGCAGTTGGCGCACCATCTGGTGCAGTTCTCTGACCTGCGGCGCGCCAGTGGTGCACCGCGCCAGAAGGGGTGGCCGTGATCTAGCCGTGATGCACGGTGCATCACCGGGGGCGGCGGCTCATCACGTCGTCAGCGTCGATCACCAGGGGCAGTGGCGAGGTCTGGATTCGCTTCAACACGTCGGGGTTGGTGTCGACGGCGCCGTCCACGTTCTCGACGTCTGCGCCGGCATCGAACATGAGCCGGGTTATCCCCTGGGCAAGATCCTCATCCGTGATGTTGGGCCAGTGCCGCTTGAACGGCAGGGGCCACGGCTTGCCGCAGCTGTCGACGAAGAACGCCACGCCGGCAGCGAGGTAGGCCTGGCGCAGGACGCCGCGCGCCGGGGCCGATACCCCGCAGGTCACGATGACGATTTCGCCGCAGCCCACGATCCAGCAGTCGGGCCATTCGGCGTCGGTGAAGTAGCCGGTGGGTGAGAGGTGGTCGTCGGGGCCGAGTTCGGCCGGGAGCATGGACAGCGCCAGTTGAAAGCCGATCTCATCGCGGCGCGCCGTGCTCACCGGCCGCAGCCGGGTCAGCCATTCCTGGATCATCCAGTGCTCGCGGTTGGACGGCTTGATGACGTAGGCGGAATGGGCGATGGGGTAGCCGCCGGCGACGGCGGCGGCGCGGGCAGCGATGAGCGGGTTGGGGATCTGCTGGTGCAGGAACAGTGCAGCTTCGCCGGCGGTCCGCGGCCGTGGCCGCTCCGGGTCGACGGCGGCGAACGCCGCGTGGGTAAGGCCGGGGAACGACTCGAAACGGTCTCTGCCCGAGTTGAATTCGCCGCACAAGTCGGTTTCGAGTTCACGGATCATCCGCGCCACGGTGTGGCGCAGGCCGGTGGAGCTGTCCGGGGTGAGGACGTCGAGCAGGGCTGCGGGGTCGCGTTCGGCGACGGCGGGAGTGATCGCCAGCGGGTCGTCGCCGGGCCGCCAGGACAGCATCGCGTCGCGCTCTCGCAGTCCTTTGGGCCACCACGGGATGTCGGTGCGTAGCAGGTTGGCGGCATCAGCCCATACGCCGCGTTCGACGCCGGAGGTGTTCGGGTCGCCGCCGAGCACCAGGCTGCGGCCGTCAATGATCCAGACCGCTGGCTGGGTGCGGCGGTGGCCGCGGCGCCCATCGGGGCCGTTGGCTGGGATGACGAGGGCGCTGGCCCAGGACAGCTGGGTGAACAGGCTGCGGGCAGCCTCAGCGGTGTCGGCGCCAGGGCAGTCGCGGACCGGGTATCCGATCGCGACGTGACCGCGGCCGTCGGGAGGATCCCAGGCGTGGATGACGAACTCCTGCCCGCCGGCGATCTCGATCGAGGTGGTGAAGATCAGGCGTGCCGGCCAAGCGGGTGCGGTCGGGTGAGGGAACAGTCGGGGCACGACAGCCGTGGGATCGCAGTACTCGGGGTGCTCGAAGATGTAGGTGTAGAGGTCGGCGAAGCTCCAGCGGGCTTCAACGTGCCGGCTGGGTGGATAGGTCTGCAGGAAGCTGGGCAGGATGCGCAGCAGCCTGTTGCTGATGGTGAGCATCTCCCCGAGTTCTTCCGCGGCGAGGGTGCGCCGGTACCAGTGGGAGTGCGCCATCCACACGTCCGGGGACACGGCCGGGTTCATCGACTTTCCCTTCGCGGCAGCGGACTTGATGTTGCATCGGAGTATCTCACCGCCGCGGGACAGGAAACCGGGTCGAGCGCGTCGAATTCGGTGACTTTCCCTCATGATGGAGCCGGACCGGCGCACCGGCAGGTTCTTTCGTCACGTGACATCCGGCTGAATCAAAATCGGTTGGCAAAAATACGTAACTCCATACGTGGATTTGTACGTTTCGGTTGTAGCGTCCGCAGGCATGAAGATTGACACCAACTCACTCGTCTCCGCGACCGACCTGAACCGAAATTCCGGACAACTCCTGGCCCGAGCCTCGAACGGCGAACGGCTGGTGGTGCTGAACCAGAATCGCCCCTTCGCCGCGATCGTCTCGATCGAGGACCTGAATCGGCTGGAAAAGCTTGACGTCCCCGACATCCCCAGTACCCCGCAACGACCCACTTTCGATCCCGGTTTCGCGCCCAAACAACTCGCCAATCTCGACGCCGCCCAGGGCTACACCGGGATCGGACAAACCCTCGACGAGCAGACCGTGGCACTGAAACTGGCCTGCCACACCTTGGTGATGGGTGCGCCCGGATCTGGGAAGTCCGTCACATTGAGCGCGGCGATCGCCGGCGCCCGCTCCGCCGATGCTCCGGTGGAGTTCGCGATCGCCACCGTGGATCTGGTGGGCCCACAGCTTGTGCATCAGCTGGTTGACCGCGCGCCCTCGGTGGTGGCGGTCGCTAACGACCTCACAGACGACAAAAGTCTGCTGACGTTCATCAATGATGTACAGGACCAAATCAACCGTCGCAGAAGCCTTCTCAAGGAACAAGGCGTATCCACCATCGAGGAGTACCGGAGCCGCGCCTCCGCCGATCAGACGCCGATGAGCGATCTGATCATCATCGTCGAGGGTCGGTCGCGACTGGCCAATCACAACGGTCGCCCTCTCGACAGCATCATGAGCAAGGTGCTCGCCGACGGCGCGGCGCTCGGCATCTACCTGTGGTACTTCGACGCCGACGTCCCTGAATCTGAAGGGGGCCTCCGCGAAAAATCGGGGGTCCTCGACGACTGCGCGGACACGTTCGCCCAACGGATCGCGCATCAGACCGACGCAAGCACTTCGCGCCTCGTCGTTGGCTCCGACGAGGCCTCGCTCATCTCCACAGCAGGCGAGGGCCTCCTCCGCACCGCCGGTAGCGGCGCTGCGGTTCGCTTTCGCGTCGCCGCGCCGGATGCGGAAGCCACCATCGTCACCGCACCTCCGGTCAAACTGCCCGAAGACGCCGGCAAACGTTTCTGGAAGACCATGGTCGTCGGCAGCAGGTGATGCGGAGGCGGTTACTCGACCTGAATAGTTGAAGGCGTTAACCTGACGCGAGCGAAGGAACCGGCCCTCCGGGCTTCATGCCTCGACAGTCGGTCTGGCCCTCGGTGTAGCTACGGCAGCCGGGGGCTGCTTCATCTCTGGGGTCGGATGGCCGGCTGCGGTGGGGCAGCGTGCCTGGGATGGGCGGCGCGAGTCGCAACACCAATCCCGCGCGACGCGGCATGTCGGCGCGTTGACGAAGCCTTTGCCCACCGTGCCGCCTCCATGCCGCATCCTTGAACACATGGTCTCGGTGGGCTCAGTGGTAGCGGGTTACCGCATCGAACGTGTGCTGGGCACCGGCGGCATGGGCTCGGTGTACCTGGCGAAGAACCCGACCCTGCCCCGGCGCGACGCGCTGAAGGTTCTCGACGCCGAGCTGTCCCGCGATCGCGCGTTCCGGGAGCGGTTCATCCGCGAAGCCGACATCGTGTCTCAGTTCGACCACCCCGGCATCGTGTCGGTGTACGGGCGCGGCGAAACCAGCGACGGCGAGCTGTGGATCGCGCTGCAGTACGTCGACGGCACCGATGCCGAGGAGGCCCTGCGCGCCGGTGAGATGACGCCGCATCGGGCGGTTCACATCGTTGGTGAGGTCGCCAAGGCCTTGGACTACGCCCATCAGCGCAACGTTGTGCATCACGACGTGAAGCCGTCGAACCTACTGCTCAGCGATGAGATCGGTGATGGTGAGCGGGTGTTCCTCAGCGACTTCGGGGTGGCCCGCCCGATCGAGGATGTTGACCGGGAGATGGACGGGGCGTTCACCGCCACGTTGGCCTACTCCGCGCCTGAGGTCATCACTGGCGAGCCGATCGACGGTCGGGCCGACATCTACTCGCTGGGCTGCACCCTTTTCCGGCTGCTCACCGGCCGGCAGCCGTACTTTCAGGCTGACGGGGTGGTGGGCACCATCCGCGCCCACCTGCAGCAGGCCCAGCCGCGGGTGTCCGAGCACCTGCCGTGGGCCACCCCGGATCTCGACGCGGTGATCGCCAAGGCGTTGGCGAAGAATCCGGCGCAGCGGTTCGGGTCGGCTCGCGAGTTCGCCGCGGCCGCGGCCGACGCGGTGCGCGGTGCTGCGCCCCCCGCGGGTTCGGCTGCGCCGTACCGCGCCATCCCGGCGTCGCCGGCTCCGCGGCGCGTGCCCCCGCCGCGGCCGGCTCCGGTGGTCGAGCAGCCGGCGCGGCCGGTTCCGCCGCCGCGGCAGCAGCTGTTCGATCACGCCACGGAGTTCCGGCCAAACCAGGCGCCGCGGCGCGCACGACCGCAGGTCTCGGTGCCCAAGGTCTCGGCGCCGAAGCTTTCGGTGCCGAGCGTCTCGATGCCCCGGCCGATCGTCATCCTGTGGAGCGTGGCCGCCGTCTTGATCGTGGCCGCGGCGGTGCTGATCAGCCTTGTAGTGCGGCGGGAGATGAGCCCGCCGCCGGCGGCCGCTCCGACGCCGGCGCCGGTCGGCGATACCGCCGCCCAGGAACAGCTCACCGAGCTGCTTCCGTCGGGTTACCCGGCGGGCAGCTGCGAGCCGACCCCGATCGGTGCCGGCGCTCGTGCCGTCGTGTCGTGCGGGCAGAACACCGATCCCGGTGGCCCCGCGTCCTCGGAGTTCACCCTTGCCGAGGACGAGACGGCCCTGCAGGGCGCGTTCACCGACGTGATGAGCCGGTCGTCGGTGGTCGTGTGCCCCGGAAACATTCAGTCGCCGGGCGCGTGGCGGCGCAACGCCAGCCCGACGTCGGTGGCCGGGACGCTGTATTGCGGCACCCGCGACGGCACGGCCGTGATCGCTTGGACCACGACCGCTGACCTGCTGCTCAACGTTGTCGAGGCCGAGACCTCGGAGATGGCTGACCTGTACCGCTGGTGGTCCTCGCACTCCTAACCCTGGAAACCGGGGCGTGAGTCCCCGGAATAGGTGGTGACGCCACCTATTACGCGGCAGCGGCGGAGCCAGAAGACTGCGGTCTTCTGCCGCGATTTCCCGAAGGGAACCGCGTCGTGAAAAACGCAAGCATCGTGATGCTGGCCGGAGTGCTTTACCTGTACCTGGTGTTCGGCTTCTACGTGGTGCACACCACCGGCAGCACCGCCGGCCTGGCCGACATCGGTAACGCCAAGCTCGCGTGGGTGGGCGTGGCGGCTCTGGCCGTGGCTGCTGGGGCCCGCAAGAAGTAGCGGGGCTACGCGGGGGCCGGGAGCAGCGTCTGGCTGGGATCTGAGGGCCGCAGGCCCTTGAAGCTGGTGTGCCGGAGCCATCGACCCGCGACGTACTCGCGGTAGGCGACCTCGGCGACGAGCTGGGGCTGCACGAAGCGCACGCCGGGCACGTCGACGTGGTTGGCGACAGGGGCGGTCGAGCATCGCAGCGGCTGCAGCTGCGCGTGCAGGGTCCGGCGCGTGAGGTCGCTGAAGCCGGTGCCGACCTGGCCGATGGCCACCAGGTCGCCGGTCTGGTCGTGTCCGGCGACGAGCAGGGACCCGACGCGGGTGCGTCCGCCTGGGCCGCCGGCGTTCCAGTATCCGACGATTGTCAGCTCGATACTGGCTCGGATCGGGACCTTGATCCAGTACGGGCTGCGCTCCCCCGGCCGGTACGGCGAGTCGAGATCCTTGACGACCACACCCTCCATCCCGTGCGCGGCTACGGCGTCCAGTGCGTCGGAGGGGGTCACGCCGAGCATGGGGCGCGGCACGGTGAGTAACCGCGACTTGTCGACCACCATGAGGTCGTCGAGCAGGTCTCGGCGCCGGGTGTAGGGCTGCTCGATGACGCTGTGGCCGTCGGCGTGCAGGATGTCGAACGCCCAGAACCGGACGGGAACTGAGCGTACGAGGTCCGCGCCGGGCCTGCGCTGCTGAGGCCAGCGCCGCTGCAGCCGGGTGAACGACGGCCGCCCTTGGGCGTCGAGGGCGACGATTTCACCGTCGAGCACGACGCGGCGGTCACCGATCGCCGCGGCGATGCCGGACAGCTCGGGGAACGTGCGGGTGACGTCGGTGCCGTTGCGTGAGAACACGGTGACGGCGCCGTCGGCCACGACGATCGTGCCGCGCTGGCCGTCGGCCTTCACTTCCACGGCCCGTCCGGTGCCCTGGGGTGGGGTGCCCAGGGTGGCCAGCATCGGCGCGTACGCGGCGTCGCGCACGGCGGGCTTAGTTCTGGTGGTGGGCACGTTTCGACGGTACGCGCGAGACCCGGTTGTGCTCCGTGCGTGACCGGTCGGTGATGCACGGTGCATCACTGTCGTGGGCGAACCGTCAGGGCGGGGGTGGCTGTCCGTCGATACCGATGAACTGGATCTCCGACATTGCTACTGAGGTCACTTCGTCTGGGTTGGGTGAGGTGTTTTCGCTTGTCGGCGTTGCTGGTTGGGGCGGTGGAGACGTTTCAGCGACGCGGATAAGCAATTTGCTGACGGTGGCCGGCGGGTTCAGGGCGATGAATCGCCAGTCGCGGGCGCCGGCGGTGTCGATTGTCACCGGGTCCCGCCTGAGGTCTTTCGGGAAGTACACCTCGAGTTTGGTGACGATGCGGTGCTTGGACCACTGGTCGGTGCCGTCGGGTGCGGTGGCGTCGAAGCCGCCGATGATGCGGATCTGGGTCAGCGTGACTTGCCGGCCGAAGTCGATCTGGATCTGCTGCCCGTCCTGGTTCTTGGCGCGGGTGCACACCCACGCGGTGTTGAAGTCGCTGTCGAACGCGCGGTTGGCGTCCGAGTAGTTGGGGTCGCGGGGGCAGACGTCGGAGGCGGTGGCCCCGGACAGGATCGTGTCGCGGTTGAGCGGTGCCTGGCTGGGAGGTGGTGGTGGAGCCGCGGTGGCCGGCGTCGCCGGTGCGGGTGGATTGACGTCGGTGGTGAGGTAGTTGACGCCGGCCAGGGCGACTAACAGGATCGCGACCGCGGCGACGGTCATGATGGCTACGCGGGCGCGGTTCTCCCGCGGTACCCGGTTGTTGAAGGCACGTCCGCCGGCGGTCACGGCACGGCCGGAGGCCCGCATACCGCGGCTGAGAAAACCGGGTTTGCGGGTTCCGTCCGAGTCGGCCTGAGGGGTGCTGTCGCCGTCAGCGGGTGTGCTGCGGCGGGCCGGGCGCGTGGCTGAGCGTGGGGCCAGCGACGCCAGGATCAGGCGCCGGTTGTCCCAGCTGCGGTCGATCGGCAGATCGTTGTCGTCGTTGTCTGTGCCCATGCTCATCGTGTCGTGTCGTCGTCCATGTCGATGATGTCGTAGATCGCGTCGTGGGCCTTCTGGCCCTCGGTGCGCACCGGCAGGGCCGGGCGGCTGTAGTCGGGTCGCGGCATCGGCTGTGCTGCAGCGGGTACGTGGCCGTAGAAGTGATAGTGGTTCACCTGAGTCAGCTGCGGCGAAGCCGTCTTGGGTGTCCGTGCTGGGGCCTTATGGCGGCGGCGACGGCGGAGCGCCAGGCGCACGAGGCGGCGCAGCAGGGGCCAGAAGAACCACAGCGTGACGCTGAGGACGAGGCTGTATCCGAAGGCCTCGTAGGGGTCGGTGTGCAGGAAGTGCGTCGCGGCGCCGGTCATGAGCGCCGCGATGATCAGGGTGCGTATCACGGTGATCCTCCTCCGGGGCTGACGGTGGTGATGTGGTGGCCGGCGGCGGCGCCGGCAAGTTCGGGGTCGTAGGTGACGAGGGTGCGCAGTCGTGGTCCGGCGCTCAGGGCCGCGGCGATGTGCAGTGCGTCGACGGTGCGTGCGGGGCTCGGGTTGAGCGCCACGGCGGCGTCGAGGAGGCGCTCGGTGACGGCCACGGTGTCGAGCCCGGCCAGGACGTGGTGGGCGTGACCGGTGGCTTCTTTCGGTAGGGCGGCCACTGCGCGGAGCAGCTCGACTCGTGACAGCGCGCAGGTGATCCACCGGGTGTCGGTGTGTGCGCTGAGGTATGCGGTCAGGGCGGCGGATTCGGGCGCTTCGTCAATGAGTTTCATGAGGGCGGTGGGGTCGAGGTAGATCACCGGTCGTCCCGTGGGGCGGCGGTACTGGCGTTCTGGCGGTACGAGCGGGGCGGGCGTTTGAGGATGTCGGTGACACTGTGGCGGGCGGCAGTGACTTCCTTGCTGGCGATGAGTGCGGTCCAGGGGTCGTAAGCGGCGGGGATCATCTGCGCGACGGGGTGCCCGTTGTTGGTGATTTCGACGGTTTCTCCGGCGGCCACCTCGCGTAGAACCATGGCTGCATTCTGGCGCAGTTCACGGACACCGTAGCTCTTCATGTACACAGCGTAGCTCGCAGTAGCACACCGTGTACACATGTCGATGTGAGGTGGCCGGGGGTAGTGGATGCGCCGAGTCGTGGGGGCAGCGAGCTGCGATGCCGCATTCATCGCTGGGGTCGAGGCTGAACGAGCTGTCCGAGGACCGGCCGAATGCCTGCGGTACGACACCGGGATCAGCCTCGGTCCGGCCGGGCCACAGTGACGCACGTGTCGGCCCGAGGTGGCAGCGACCCTCCCCAGCGGCCGGGTTTCCTTTGGCCTTGGCGCGGGTCGTTGGCGCGCGCTGGCGAGCGGTGGCGCACCGCCTGCGCACCGACGGCAGACGGGCTTCCACGCGGCATCCGGCGGGGTCGACCCGAGCCGTCAACTCGTGTGCAACCGGCCCCGGAACTCGGTTGTGGTGCACAGTGGCGCGGCTCGTACGCGGGTTCCGCGACAGCGCGCCGAGGAGCCAGTGACCGAGCCCAGACACCCGTCTCGACCTGACGCCTATGCAATGTCGGCGCATGCGACGCAATGGTCGAACGCCGAACGCTGTGGGCGGGCCCGATGAGCCCTGCGAAAGTGTCAGTGAGTCAGCTCAGCTGCGGCCACTGAAAGTGTGGTGAGCACGCTCTGGCGCAGTGTGGCGCAGCTGATAGGGACGATCATTTCGCGGTGGCTTTCCGGCCGTCGAGAGCGCTCCGCAGGGAGGCGATGTCAGGGTGACGGACGTACACGTCCCAGTTCCGGTCGAGGTCGTTGAGGTCGGCTCCAGGAGCCAGATCGAGACCCAGCTCGCGCAGGCGGTCGGGCAGCTGTTCGCGGCCGTCGCACAAGTCGTAGACCGGCCAATGGTCGGTGCGGGCAGGGGCGCTGGATACAGCGTCGCCGCCGCCGGTCTCCGACCATCCGGTGAGGGTGATGCGGCCGGTGTCGTCGGCGAGCAGCCATAAGCCGTAGTCCATGTACAGGAGTCCCTTCTGCATTAGCAGCGCTCGCGGGGTGCGGTGTCGATGGTCATGGGGCGGTGCCTTTCAGACGAGCTTGTTGATCTGGTTGACGAAGTAGCGCTGCACGATCTGAGTGCCTGTGTGGCCGGCCTTGTCCAGTGGCGTGGTGGCGTAGTTCTCGTGAAATCCACCCTTGATGAATTCGGCGTAGTGCTTGACGGCCTGGGCGACGTTGGCAGCGGAGAACTGGGAGAAGGTGGGTCCGAACATTCCGGTGGACTGGCTTCCGACGCCGCCGGTGGCGACGCTGATGGCGTTGAGCACGGCGGTGGCGAGATCGCCGATGTTTACGCCGCCCCCTTGGGAGATGCCCGCTCCGACGGGGCCGAAGCCGCTGACGTTGATGGTGGTGGTGCGGTCCTTCATCTGGGCGAGTGCGGCGCCGACGCTACTGGCGGTGGTGGCGATGGTGGTGATGGCGGCAGGGATGGCCGCCCACGCACGGGAGGTCACCAAGTTGATGACGTTGGTGACGGCGTTGACGAGGTTGGTGGCAGCGCCGGCGACCTGGGGGCCGGCCAGGTAGAACAGCTGCTGGGCGAGGGCCTTGGCGAAGGCGACGCCGCGGCTGATCAGGTTGGGGATCAGGTTGGGATCGTTGACCAGCTGCAGGATCTGGTTGATGGCGGCGGCGGCGGGGGCGATGAGGCCTCCCATGAAGATGGTGGCGAGCTTCTGGGCCGACCCGGAGGGGTCGGCGGCGTCGAGCTGGGAGCCGAGGTGCCCGATCATGCGCATCACGAGGTCACCCTGAGGCAGGTTGCAGTAGTAGTCCTGGGGGGCGCAGACGGAGAGCAGTCCGTTGCGCTGCAGCAGTGACCCGAACCCTCCCGAGCGGACGCCGGCGAAGCCCATGCCGGGGTCGCGCAGGCCGATGGTGGGTTGTCCGACGGGGGCCTGGGAGGGGTCGGCGACCAGGGCCACGCCGAGCAGCTTGTTGGCGGGGATGACACCGCGGTTGTGTCCGATGGCGGCGGCGACGTCACCGGCGACGTCAGCGCCCTGGCTGTAGCCGGTGAGGATGAACACGGTGTTCGGGCAGGCGCTGGCGACAGCTTTCAGACGGGCGTTGGTGGCGTCGATGCCGGCGTTCTTGGAGGCGCGGTATCCGCCGCCGTCGGTGCCGCCGACGATGGTCGCGGGGTAGGGCGTGTAGTACGTGACCATCCGTACGGGTGCGTTCTTACGCAGCGGCTCCAGAATGTTGCCGAGGACGCCCACGGGCTTGTCCGGATCGGCCTTCGGGTTGGTCTGGGTGGTGCCGGGAACGGCGATGGCCTCCACGGCGGGGCAGTTGGCGGCCAGCGCCGTGGGTGCGGTGTTCAGCAGCAGGGCGGCGCTGACGGCGGGTGCGAGTGCCAGTGCGGTGAGGCGGCGGGTGCAGATCATGCGGCGACCGCACCGTCGTAGAAGGTGCACAGCTTGCGGATCGCGCGCTGGGCGCGGCGTTCGACGGCGCTGACGTTGGCGCCCAGGACGCGGGCTGCGGTGGAGGGGCTGAAGACGTCGGAGGTGAGGTAGAGAGCGCGCAGGGTGTCGTGCTCCAGGGCGGTGATGATGCGGCGGTCGCGGGCCTGCTGCAGCAGGGTGGAGGTGTGGTCGTAGTCGGTGCCCAGATCGGCCTTGTCGAGGACGACCGAGTGGGGGTCGACGCGCACGGCGACCGCCGGGGATTCGGCGGCGGGCCGGGCCTTGAGGACACGCTTGAGGGTTTGGCCGTAGAGGTAGCGCGAGTTGAGCAGCTGGGGGTCCCCCGCGGTGCGGATGATCTCGAAGAAGATGCGCAAGGTGTCGTTGTCGCGGGCGTCGCGGTCACTGGAGCGGTACCCGTCGGGGTCGGCCATGTCGGCGATGCGTCGCAGCGGGTGGCGCATGAGGACTGCGGCCATCAGGAGGGCGTGGCGGTCACCGCTGCGGGCATAGCGCGCGATTTGGGGCAGTGCGGCGGAGACGGTCTCCAGGTGCGCGCAGATCGCGGCCGGCGAGGACGGCGGCTGCTTGTGCAGTGATTGGACGAGGGTCACGGAGGGGGTGAGGTCGCCGCGGCTCGGCCGGGTGAGGAGGCGGTGGGCCTGCTCGGCGAGGTGGTCCCAGGTGTTCATCGAATTCCTTGGCGTCGCGGGTTGGTGACGCGTTCATGGAATCCGCGGGGGTTGTTGCGGGGGTTTGCAGAGCGGTTGGCCGGGGCGTTGTCAGCGGGCCGGAAAAACTGTGATCTGAGTCACTGTGGAAGCTGCCGACGTGGCGTTTCAGGGTTGACAACCGGGTTGTCAGGGAAGTGGTGTGCGCAGCCAGCCGGACATCGCCGTGCATTGCTGGGGATGCTCAGAAGGTGCGGTGCGGGGCCGGCGGAATCGCACGTGAGGACGCGCTGGTGCAGTACGTGCGGGTGCGGGAGGTATTCGCCCAGGTCGTGTGCGCCGCATATGCGGTGATGCGGTTGGCGAATAGTTGTCGAGCTAATTGCACTAGGGGTGTCGCTCGGGATTCCTCTACGCAAGCTCCGAGATCCCGAGCGTAATCCCCTTGTCAAGCATCTAGCGAACATATGCGGCGCATACGCGCGTATGCGTTATCAATTCGTTACATATGCGGTTGTCGGGATTTCGGGGTCGCAGGGGTCATAAGGGGCTGCTCAACACCACCGACCCCCGAGAGGCCTGCCCGTGGAGCCCATGGCCCAGCCGATCCGCCGCAACGCCGGCGGCGTCCGCGCGTACTCCGATCACCTGCGCGACCTGATGAGCCAGCTTGCCGCCGACCCGCTCAACGAGCAGAAGTCGATCGCGTTGGTGACCCACATCGTCGAGCGCCGGGAATCCGCGGCGCAACTGCTCGAAAAACTGCAGTCCCAGACCTTGGGCATCTCATGCTGAGTCGCCCCCTGCAGAGATTCCTGGACGGGGTGTTCCTTCGCATCAGCGGCGGCGACACGATCCGCGCCGACGAGATCCGCACCCGCGCAACAGGCACCTTTCTGGTGTTCATCATGGCGAGCTACATCCCACTCATCGCAGCGGTCGTCCTGCTGGTGATCAACCGGCCCCAGCCGGTCGATGAGATCGCCCAACGCGATCAGATGTCGGCGGTCGAGGCCTACGCCACACACTTCGTCGACACCTACCTCAAAGACCCGTCCAACAGCACGGCCATCAAGCAGTTCTACGACGGCGATGTGCCCGCATCCGCACTCCCCGCAGGCGGTCGAGCACTGCGCGCATCCTCTGCGCTTCCCGGTGTCTTTCTCGACGGTTTTCAGACCTACTCCGTGGTCGTAGATGCCGAGATTCCGAAAGCGGCCAACTCCGCGTCGATGGTCTTCATTCGGCTACAGGTCGACATCTCTGCTGACACCAAGAACAGGTTCAAAGCGTTCACCCTGCCGCACGCCCGACCGGACAGGCCGTCGGGCGTCGCCGTCGAACTCGCCACGACAACATTGGTCGCCGAAGATCGCCCGGTTTTCAAGACGGTTTACGGGTTTCTCAGTGCCATGTTGACGGGCCAGGGAGACCTCGCTCCATACGTGGCCGCAGGCTCTGGTTTGACCGCCGCACAGCCCCCACGTTTCACGACCATGGCTATTGAACGTGTGCAAACCAATTCCGACCTCGCCAACGCCCAGGACGTGCCACCGAAAGCTGACGGCATCGAGGTCACTGTCCGCGCGGTGATGCAGACCGCGAGCGGCGTGCTCATGCCAATGGATTTCCCGCTCGTCATGTCCGTGGCCGGCGGCCATTGGCAGGTCGATCGGATCAACGATGCGCCCAGCATTGTCGCGCCCAATGACTCGGGGTCAACGACGCCCCGGACCACCACCCCATCCACCACTACAACCACACCACCGATGTATTCCAGCAGCACTCCGGAAGGGAGTTAGCACATGTTCACCACCCTCGCACCCATGGTTCTCGACAGCGCCGCCTCCGGCGCCACCGCCGCACAGGTCACCTACATGGCCGCGCCGATCTGGGACATCGGCGCCAACATCAAGAACCAAGGCATCACCTTCGCGGTGTACCTGCTCATCGGCGGCAGCGCACTGGTGTCGGCCGGCTATTACTTCATCGGCCGCAACAAGACCGCCGCGCTGAAGACCCTCGCTGTCGGCGTCGTCCTCATCGGGTTGGTTGGTTCACTACCCGCTCTCGGCGTGGTCTCCAAGGACACCATCGGCGGGCTGACCAACAGCGGAACCAGGTAGGGCCACGCCGCCGATGTTCGTCGCCAAGTGGTACACACGCGCCAGCCGAGTCCGCATCGTCATCGCGAAGTTCGACGGCCGATGGAAACTGCCCGGCGGGCCGTACCCGATCCCCGAACTGGTCGCGCTCGTCGTAGGGATCATGCTGACGCTGTTCCTGCTTCCCCGCCTCGGGCAGCCGGTGATGACCGGTGTCGTCGGCATCTCGGTGACCGCGATCGCTGTCGGCGCGATGCGCAAGATGCCCTATTCACCGGTGCCGTTCGGGACCCGCCTTCACCGCATCGCGCGTCTGTACACCAGCCCAGTCAGTGTCAGCACCGGCGATGAATCGCACGCAGTGAACACCGTCTCGACGGTGCGCCCCCAGATCGAGGTGCTCGACATGGGGATAGAACCCGTCCACGCCCACCCATCACGCCCCCGCCGCACGCCGTCGCCAACGTTCGTCCCGCCCCGTGAAACCGACGAATGGGCGGACATGTTCGGCGGCCAACAGCGCAGCGCCGCGGCAGACCTCTTCGGCTGATCCAACCCCCACCTTTCAAGGACTCATTGATGGCCAACCAGCTCGATCAGAACCTGCAACCCACCGTGTCGATCTTCGGCAACCTGCGGCGCCTGCGGGACGGCTCCATCTGGGCCGACTACCGGATCACTGGACTGCCCTACGGTTACACCAGCGATCAGCGCAAGTACGACACCCTCGTTCACCACAAGAACCTGTTCCGCGCACTGCCGAACAACGCGGTGATCTCCGGGCTGATCGCAGCGATGAACCCCGACGAGATCCTGTCGCGCGCTATCGCTGGAACTGACGTCAATGCGATGCCGATGTGGCGCGAAGAGTGCGAAGGCAAGCACGATTTCTTCTCCTCCGCGGTGCGGCCCACCGAACGCATCTTCACCGTGTCGTTCCCCGTCGTCGACTCCGATGTCGTCACCGACTTGACCGGCCTGGGTACAGCGGGCCGCCGATCCCGCGAGCGCGACCGCGCCGAAATGGCCAAGGCCGCCGATCTGGCCGCCTCAATGGTGTCGCGTCTGCCGTCGGTGTTCGGGTTCGAGCCCATGACCCCCTCGCAGATGGTGTGGCTGTGGAATCACGCCCTGTCCCGCGGCGGCGCACCTGAGGTGTTCCCCACCTCCATCCCGTCGAATGTGTCCTCACCGGCGGGCGCGTTCTCGATGGCGGAATTCGACGAGGGGGAACGCCGCGGCGAAGGCAAGCGGTGGCGACCCAGCAGCTTCGCGCCGCTGGTGAAGATCACTCAGCCCGGCCGCATCGACGCCACTGAGTCGTGGCAGACGCTGCTGGCGATCGAAGCGCTCCCCCTTGAGGGACTTCAGTTCCCCGGCTCGGAGTTCTTCACGATCGCCGACCGGGTGGCCGACTTCGACATCGACTGGGCCGTGCGCATCAGCAAGACGCCGCGGGAGCAGGCGATCTCACGCAACACCAAGAATCTGCGCAAGCTCACCGAGCAGGTCGATGAACGCGACAGCGAGATCTCGTTCGCGCAGAACACGCTCCACGAACAGGTGCTGCTACTGAGCGAGTACAACGGCCACCTGGAAAGCAACGACGATGAGATCGAGGTGGCGTTGTGCCCGATCTTCTCCGTCGCCGGCACCACCCGAGCCATCTGTGAAGACGGCGCCCTGAAACTGGTCCAGGCCTTCGAGCGCAACCGCATCAAGGTAGTCGCGCCCCTGGGTGGTCAGCGCGAGTTGTGGGCGGCGATGAACCCCGGCGGCACCAGCATGCGCGCTGTCGCGGACTTTTCGCACGTGACGATCAGCGAGTACGCCGCGGCTAGCGTGCCGTGCGCCACCAACGATGTCGGCGACGTCCGAGGTCCGATCTTCGCGCTGAACCTGTCCGGCCGGCGCAACCAGCCGGTGCACCTGGAATGGTTCCGCGAAGCCTCTCGCGATGCGTCACCGTCGGTCGCGTTCGCCGGCGAACTCGGCGCCGGCAAGACGTGGGCGATCGTGACACTGCTGTTCCATCTCGTCGACATCGGTGGGCAGTACCTGGCGATCGACCGCACCGATCAAGGGGAGTACGCGGCGCCGACCCGAACGCTGCCCAACTCCGTGGTCGTCGACATGATGCGGCCGCAGTGGTCGATGGACCCGCTGCGGATCTTCCCGTCAGACATCGGCGTCGACAAGGCCGTCGACCTGCTCACCCCGCTGTTCGGCTGCACCGCCGACTCGCCGCAGGGGCTGACCCTCGGCGAGCTGCTGCGACCCGAACTCGGGGTGCGCTCCATCCCCGACATGCTGGCCGTCCTACAGCGCGGGATGGACACCGGCGGCATGCCCGATGGCAAAAAGGCGTTGCCGGCGGGCTGGGCCGAACTGCACCGGCACCTGGACTACTGGTCGCGCAAGCGCTACGCCGCGGCCCTGATGGACCCCAACCTGCCGCCGCTGAACCTCAACGCCGAGGGCATCGTCATCCGCACCAACCGCGTGGAAGTGCCGACCGCCGAAGAAGTGGCCAGCGGTGACCCCATCGACCCCAGCAAGGTGTTCGGCCGCGCAATCTACGGGTTGTCCACCGAGATCGGCCGCCAGGCATTCGGCTCCAACCGTCGCCGCATGGGCGCTGTCGTCATGGACGAGGCCTACCACGTGACCTCGACCCCACGCGGGCTCGCCAGCGTCACCCGCATCGTCCGCGACGGCCGCAAGGACAACACCGCCCTGATCCTCGGCAGCCACGACCCGGTGTCCGACTACCCCGCCGGGACCGCGCTCGACCTGATCCCGATCCGCATCGTCATGCGTCACCGCGACGAATCGCTGGCCAAACGATCCCTGAAGTGGCTGGGCATCGACCCCGACAAAAACCCGCACATCGTCACCGACCTCACCAAGAACACCGCTCCGAAAGGCAGCAACAACAAGGTGATCCCCGGCCGAGAAGGCGAGGGCTACCTGCGTGATGCCCGCGGCGCCATCGGCCGCATCAAGGTTCTCGGACCGTCCTCGCAGATGCGCCGAGAGGCGATGAGCACCACTCCCCCAGAGCAGTCCGACGTCGCATGACCGAGAACGGGGCCACCGACATGATCGACCACCACCAAGATGCCGGCGCCGTCATCGCCGCCGGCCGCCGCCGGATCCGGCGGCTCCTCGTGGCAGCACTCATTGCGCTGGCCGCCGTTGCCACCGCGCTGGTGCTCACCACCGGGCCGGCATCACCCCCGCAGGCCGCCGGCCCCGTATGCCTGACGTTCGGTCCGGGGCCGGTGAACAACGGCAAGGCGGTCATCGCCGCCGGGGTGGCGATGAATGTCCCCGAAGAGGGCATCGTCGCCGGACTGACCGCGGCGATGGCCGAAACTCACCTGCTCAACCTCGCCAACCCCCACGTCCCGGACTCGCTGGCCATCACCCACGACGGCCTCGCCGTCGACCGTCAGTCGGTGGGAATCCTGCAGCAGGGCGCCACCTGGGGAAGCCCCGAGGAACGGATGTCACCCGCGGTGGCGGCCAAGCGCTTCTACAGCGCGATGATCTCCGTCGACGGCTGGGAGACGATGCCGGCCAGCGAGCTGGCCGGGTTGGTGCAGCGCTCGGCCTGGCCCGACAGCTACGTCGACGACGAACCCGCAGCCCGCCGGTTCTACCGCGACTACATCGACGACGTGCGGGTCTCGCGTTGCGCGGCCAGCCACGCCGATACCGGCGCTGCCCTGGTGGGGGCCCCTTCGTGATGACGCTCAGCAGGCTCGCCGATCCCGACCGGCTCGACAACGCCCACCGGTGGATCCGGGGCTGGACCCCGGCAGCACCCCTGCGGTGGTGCGGCCGGCACCGCCTGATCACCGCCGCGCTCGCCGTCGCCCTGGCGCTGCTGCTCATTGGAACCGCCACGGCGTGGGCAGATCCGGGAACCGGCAACAGCAGCGACGCCGGCAACCTGCTCATTTCCTGGATGGGCATCAAAGACTCCGACGGGGTGCCGGTAGCCAAATACACCCTCACCCTCAACGAAGGCGGCTGGGACGACCCGGCCTCGACCATGTTCGCCAAGGTCGCCTCCATCTCCTACGAGATCTACCTGTGCATCACCGCCACCGCGCTCTGGCTGATCAAGTTCGTCCTGGACTTCCAGTGGATGAGCCTGTTCACCATCCCGTTCCAGACCATCGGGCGTGGCGTCACCGATGCCATGGACCGGTTCGGGCTTGCCGCGACCGCGTTGGCGGTGCTCGCGATCGTCGTCGTGTGCACTGTGCTGGTGGGCCGGACCGCCAAGGCCTTCTCCAACATCGCCATGGGCATGCTCATGATCGGCGTCGCCGCAACGATTTTCGCCAACCCGCTCAGTGAACTCGTCGGCCCGGACGGGCTGTTGGCCAAAGGGCGCGATACCGGACTCGAGATCGCCACCTCGGTGTCCGACGGCACCCTGAGCAAGCAGGGCGACGGCGCCAACATCGACCAAATGGTCTCGCGGCTGGCCGACCGCTTCCTGCGCTCACCGACGCAGATGATCAACTTCGGCACCGTCGCCGACTCGATCTCCCGTAAGTGCCGAGAAGCCTGGTCTGCGGGCATCAACAACGAACGCGGCGACAAGCTTAAAGACGACATCAAAGGGTGCGATTCCGACAAAGGCGAAGCGATGCACCAGAAGTCGATGGGCAACCCCGCCGCGATCATGGTGCCCCTGAGCATCTGCGGGCTGCTCGCCGCCTTCCTGGTGGCCTTCGCCTGCTACTTCGTGTGGCACGTGGTCAAAGCCGCCGTGCAAGCCATGCTCTACGCCGCGCTGGCTCCGCCGGCATTCGCCATCGGTGTAATCCCCGGCGGCCCGCAGACATTCGCCTGGAAAACCGTCCTGGACTGCGCGATGGCGTATGCCGCCATGGTCATCTACACCGCAGCTTTCGGTGCCTACAACGTGATCCTCGATCAGGTCTTCAAAGAATCCACCAACGCCATCCAGTCGCTGTTCATGACGGCGCTGGTCCTGGCGTTCGGATTCGCGGTGTTCGGGCCACTGCGGCGCATGTTCGACCGTCAACGCGACACGATGGCCGCCCGACTCGGCGGTGGCGGCGCGATGGGCGGGCGAGGTGGCCGCGGCTTCCTGCACAAGGCCGCGGACATGTCGCGCATCCGTCAGGAACTCGGCGACCAATTCGGTTGGGGCCGTGGAGGACGTGGCGGCTCCTCGCAGCGTGACCCCGGAAAGATCGAACCCGAAACCGACTCGTCGAGCACCTCAGGTGGTGGCGGAGACGGAGGCGGAGGCGCGGGCCCGGACGGCGGTGGACCCTCGGATCCGGTGTCGGTCGGCGATCCCGCCTCCGGCGCCCCGGACACGAGCGGATCCGGCGCGGCGGGCGGCAGCTCGGACGCCGAAGCCGCCCCCGACACCGGGAGCCGGCGGGCACCCGAACCGCAGCCCGCCGGCGCGCCCGCGGACAGCAGCCGCGCCCGCGACACCCTTGACACCGCGATCCGGATCTACCGCGCCAGCCGCGGCGATGTCGGTGGCGGAGGCGGCGGTGCCGGCGCTGCGGGGGCCGGCCGGCACGCCCTGTCCGAGGCAGCCTGACGGGCCGCGCGGATGGAACCGATGTCGTGGGCGGCTGTAGCCAGCACCCTGTGGGCGCACCGGCGCAAGCTCTACGCCGCAGCCGCGATGCTCGCCCCGTTCGCCCTGGTCGCGGTGCTGCTCATGTTTGTGCTGTTCGCCGGCGGCGGCTCGCCGTCGACTCAGGAAGCGGCCCTCACCACACCGCAGTGCGCCCAACAGATGCAGTCCCAGGGGGTCGACGCCAGCCGGGGCGTGCAGTTCGGGCCGGGGCCGGTCAACAACGGCAAAGCCGTCATCGCCGCTGGCATCCAGATGCGGATCCCGGAGAAGGGCATCATCGTCGCCCTAGCCACCGCCATGCAGGAGTCCGGCATGCGCAACCTGGCCAACCCCAATGTGCCCGAATCGCTGCGCATCCCGAACGAAGGCACGGGACACGATCATCAATCGGTCGGCATCATGCAGCAGCAACCGTGGTGGGGAACCATCCGCGACCTGATGACGCCGCGGATCGCGGCGCTGAAGTTCTACGAAGCGCTACTCAAGGTCGGCGGGTGGCAGCAGATGGCGCCCACGGTGGCCGCTCAATCGGTGCAGCGCTCGGCATTCCCTGACGCCTACGCCGACGACGTGGCCGCGGCGACGCTGTTCTACCGACAGCACCTGCGTGAGGTCATGACAGCTGCCGGCCCCGGCGCGCCCACACCGGACTCCATGAACAGCGGAGAAACCGAAAACATGTGCGCCGCATCGCGTCCCCGCGCCTCACGCTCGGTGTACAACTTGTCCAAACTGCCGCCCGGAAAGGCCCCCGAGGACCGCCTGCAGCGCTACACCATCATCACCAACCGCGCAGTTTCGGCGGCCTTCCCCCAGATTCAAACGATCGGCGGTTACCGGCCCGACTCGATGAAGTGGCACCCCCAAGGCCTCGCCCTCGACATCATGATTCCGAGTCCCACCAGCCCGCAGGGCATCGCGCTGGGCAACGGGGTGCTGCAGTTCCTGCTCAAGAATGCCAAGACCCTCGGCGTCGACCACGCCATCTGGCGCCAACACATCTACTACCCCAGCGGCACCTCCGAAGCGATGGAGGACCGCGGCGGCCTGACCGCCAACCACTTCGACCACGTGCACGTCGCCACCATCGGCGGCGGCTACCCCACCCCGCAATCGCGTCCACGCAGGAGAAAATCCCATGGAGTACTACGAACCGCCGCCCAACCCCCTCACCCTCGGACTCGACGGCGCCGCCCTGGCCACCCTGTGGGGCCTGCTCGCCCTGCTGGTCGCCGCTCCGATCACCTACATCGCCGTGCGAGCGATCCACGCTCGCTGGTGCATGTCGGGCAGTGAAGCGCCGCGGCGCCGCAGCCCAGCTCGGATCGCCATCTCCGGTGTAGCGGCGCTGGCCCTAGTCGTCGTCGGCGGCTGGTTCCTCCTCGGCTCGGCGCTCAACCCGACGCTGGCCGCAGCGGACACCGGAAGGACCTCCGACGCCGGACTGCAGCGTGACGCCATTGCCGTCAAAACAGCAGTGGCAGAGCGGTTCCCGCAGATTCAAGACATCTCGGGTTTCCGGCCGGATCCGTTCAGTGAACATGACCAGGGCCGCGCGCTGGACATCCTCATTCCCGGCGACCCGACCAGCGAGCAGGGCATCGCCCTGGGCGACGACATCCGAGACTTCCTGCTGCAGCGCGCCAACGAACTCGGCGTGCAACACGTGATCTGGCGCCAGCACCTCTACCGCGCCGACGGCACCGCCGAGCCGATGCAACCTCGCGACAGCGACGTCGCCAATCACTTCACCCACCTGCACGTCACCACCTCAGGCGGCGGCTACCCGTGACCGTTCAAGCCTGCTGGATCAGCCACTGCGAAAGGACATACGCCATGAACCGCGATTACGACCACCGTGCCAGCAGGAACACCGGCGGTGCGCGATGAGGCAGCGTTGGGCGATGCTGCGCTACCGGTGGCGCCGGATCCCGATGCGCACCCGGATGGGCGCCCTGATCGCGGTAGTCGCGATCGCGGGGCTGACGTGGCAGTACTACTCCGTCGAAGACGTCGCGCAGACCGCGGAACAGGTCGCGCCCGGCGAAATCGACCACGAAGGTCACGATCACGGTCCTGAAGACGGCCACGCGCACGGCGAGTACCAACCCGACCCCAGCGAGCTGCCACCCCCGCCGGACTTCTCCCCCGAGGCGGCCCGCGTCATCGCAGAGCGATTCGCCTCGAACTTCGCCTCCCCCAACGGCAATCGCGAAGACTGGATCGCCCGCGTCGCCCCCGATGTGATGCCCGAGCTGCTCGACCAATACCGGCTCACCGACATCCGAAACGTCCCGCAGGCCAGCGTGGCGAAGGTCGACGGCCCCCTGGCCGCCGATCCGTTCCTCCCCACCTTCCAGATCGCCTACAGCGACGGATCTGCCGTAGAGACCACACTGGAGATGGCTGTGGACGGCTGGAAGATCAGCACCGTCGTCCCCGTGCAGGCCCAAGCACCGCCCCCGCCGGCCGCCCCCGCCGACCCAGCGCAGCCCCCCGCCGCGCCGGCACCGTCATCGGAGACCGTGGCGCCGACCTCCGCGATACCCGGCGCGATCCCGATCTCACTGCCCACGCCGTGAACCACCGGGCCGCGGCCCACCGCACGATTGCGCGACCAGTTCACGGTGTCCGTTCGGCGCCCGATGATGTGCTCAAGTCTCTCGCCCCAACCAGCGGAAAGGACAGCCACCGATGGCTCCCAGCGGCAAAACCGTGCCCGCCAAATCGTCTTCAGCGGCGGCAGCGCCGAGCAGCCGGCCCTACGCCACCAGCGGTGCTGAACTGAACCGGCCCTACGTTCCTGGCGAGAGCGCCGCCGAGCAGAAGCAGGCCGCCGAGAGCTGGCGCTGGATCCTGATGGCTGCGCTCGCCGTGGCCGCCGTTCTCGGATACACCAAGCTCTGGCCGGCCGCCCAGCAATTCCTCTACCGCCCCTCACCAGCACGGGACTACTTGCTGCCGCCCTCCCCGGAGCCGGTGTACGTCATCGCCGGCGTCGGCGTCGGATGGTTCTGGATCCTGTTCATCGCCGCCCCGGTGGTGACCGCGGTCCTGGCCGGACTGTGGTGGGCCATGCAGTCCTGGTCCAACCACCGTGCTCGCACCGGGCACACCGGCCACGTCCGGCCGGGACAGCACTGGACCGGCGAGCAGTACCCCACCGTGCCGCTCATCCTGGTCGGCGCCGCCGTGCTACTGGCGGCCTCAGGTGTGCTGCTGCGCTGGGCGGCGCCCTCAGCCGCCCACCTGCCGGGCCGTCTTCTCGTGGTGGCGGTACTCCTGGCCGCGGTGTTCGGGTTCTGGCAGTACTCCCGCTGGGCCTACGCCCGCGGCCTGGTCACCCGTCAGATCAACAAGATCACCTTCCTGATCTCGCCGGCGCTGGGCTGGCCCGATCTGCGGGCTGGGCGCGTGCGGGTCGAGCGCTGCGCCCACCCCCGCGGAAAGCCAGCGTTCCCCAAGGTGATCAGGCTGCTCTACGGTCAGCACCCCCGCTCGGTCGGCGAAGAGCTCACCGCCGAGATCGCCGCAGTCCTGCACGAAGTCACCGGCCATACCTACGCCTTCGAGCACGACCCCCTGGCGCGGGCGCTGACCGCGACCGAGACCGTCGTGGTCGAAGAGGATGTGGTGGTCGACGCCGAGTCGGTCCTCGCGCCGTTGGTGGCGTCCTGGTTCGATGCCGCGGCTCACATCGCCTCAGTGACCGTCGACAAACCAGCCCCGGTCGTCGACTCCGCGGTCGGCACGGTCGAGGCGATGCGACGCGCGCTGCACCCGCTGACTCCCCACGACGACGAGGGGACAATGAATGCGCAGCTAGACATGGACGAGGAGTTGGCCGCGCGGTCGGCGTCCACCGGTAACGACGCGATCGCCGCACGGATCCGAGAGTTCACCGTCGGGTTCGCCTATAACCTCAAGGTCAGTTCGGCCTTCCGGCGCGGAGCGATCGAGGGCATGGTCTCCGACTCGCTGGGCGGCTCCTGGGAAGCCGAGTGGAGCATGGCCTCGCGGCGCGTCCGATTCGTCCGCAGCCCCGGCCTGCCGACCATGGTCGATCCGCCCCTGGACTTCCCCGAGGTGACTCGGGCCAGCGTCCGCTCCCTCTACAAGAACACCGTCATCCCCTTCGGTATCGACGCCTACGGCAACGTCGTCGGCTGGGACTTCAAACAGTCACCGCACTTCCTCATCGCCGGCGCGACCTCCACCGGCAAGACCTCGGTGCTGATGACGATCGCCACCCAGTGCGCGCGCCGAGGCTTCAACGTCGTCTGGGTCGACCCGAAGGGCTTCGACTCCCCCGGCATGCGCAGCTGGCCCAACGTCTCACTGGTCACCGCCGGCACCGACGAAGACGGCCTCGTCGGTCACACCGCAGCGTTGCGCCTGATCGCCGACACCATGACCGACCGCCTGTCTCAGGTGAAGATCAACCCCAACCGGGCCGACGACTTCGATCCCATCATCGTGATCACCGACGAGTTCTCGAACCTGGCCGTCGCCCTCGGCCAGTTCTACAAGACCTACAAGACCTCCAAGGAACGCGGCGAACCACCGACCGCGACGGACATCGGCATCCTGCTGCGCACCGCCCGCGCCGTCGGCATCCACATGGCACTGGGCATCCAACGCCCGGACACCATGTTCATCGCCGGTGAAGCACGTGACAACACCGCGCTACGCGTCGCGATGGGACGTCTGCGCTCCAAAGACGCCGCCATCATGATGTTCAACGATGCAGTGGCCGGCACCAGATTGCAGCCCGGCATCAAAGGCCGCGGCACCGTGCAATTGCCCGACGGATCATTCCGCGAAATGCAGGCCTTCTACACGCCACGCGTGCCCGCAACCGAGGAACAAGACGCCGCCCTCACCGACCATGAACGTGCCATCTTGAACGAGCTGCAGAACGTGGACAGTTTCTGGCCTCGCCGCGTCGTCGACAGCGCTCTGCGCGGTTACGATCCCGAGGACGACGAGCAAGAGATGTCGTTCAAGATGATCCGCGAATCGCCCGTCGTTCTGGCATCGGATCGCCCCGATCTGGATCCCCTGCACCCGTCCTACGTGCGGCCGATGATGGCGCTTCGCCGGCCGACGATGGACGACGAGCACGGCGACGTCATCGACGACACGCCAGCGCCACATCAGAGTCCGTCACCCAGTGCGGCCGGCGCAGCCAAACCGGCACCGTTCAACGACGTAGTAGACGGCTTCGACGACGAGTATCTGCCCACCGTCGACGACGAATACGGGCCACCCATTCCGGTGTCGGCCAACGAGCTTCAACACGGCGATCTGGTCAATATCGGTGACGTTGACGGTGTCATGGACTGGAAGTACGTTCACGCTGAGCCCTACCTCACCGACGACGTTGACGGTGGTGACCGGCTGGTGATCCCGTACCGGGACCTCGACGACGGTCGCCATGCAGGCGACATCGACGTCGATCCCTACGAAGTGATGCAGGCTCGGCAACTGCATATGCACTAGACGCGAACGCGAAGGAGAGTCGGTAATGGCACCCAGGAAGAAGAACGGCCGGGCCGCCGCAGAAGCGGCCTACGCCAATCTGCTCAAGGACAACACCGCTCTCGTCGGCGACGTCGGAGAAGCCTTCGACCGCTACGTCGCCAGCCTGGAGGCCGCAGCCCAGGCCCGCGACGAGTTCGAGCAAGCGCGCGCGGCCGCCGTGAAAGCCGGTGCAGTCACCAACGACCAGCTCGACCAGATGGGCTACAAGAGGACCTCGAAACTGCCCGCCCCGCCGGCCCGCCCGGCGGACAAATCCAGCCAGGAATCACCGGGGGCCGATGCCGGCTCCTCGCCTGGCCCGAACACCAACGGTGCCGCGCCGGCGGCATCGCAACTGGCGTCCACGAGCGCCGGAACAGGGGAGGGAAGCTGACATGACACCGATCGAACTACTGGCGCAGCAATCACAGGAACAGCACGCGCGCTACCACGCCCTGTTCGGGCTCAGCCCGGTCGGCGGCGAGGGCCTGCGCGACCTGGCGCGTCGCGCCCGAGAGGTCGGCCTGCGCGAGCGTCAGGTGCGCCAAGGCGTCATCAACCTCAACTTCTCGACCAGGGTCACCGGATGAGCACCGGAAGCGGAGGCCCCTTCGCCCAAACCACCGGCCTCGACAACCTGCCGCTGGACAACTTCGGCGGCACCGCTGACAGCAGCGCCGACGTCACCGACAACAGCGCCGACGTCAACGTCACCGGTGCCAACGACGTCGCGGCCAACGCCCAAGCAGAGGCCGCGGAGATCGCCGCGGTGCCTGATCCGCAATCGCCCGCCGGCCAGGCGGCCATCCTCGCGATCATCGAGAAGTACCACGGCAAGAGTGCCGGCACCGTCGAGGGATCGGCGGCCACCGAGCAGGCCAACGGGTCGCAGGCCGCCGACAGCGGCAGCGACAAAGACGATGACGACGACAAAGGCAGCGACGAGATGAGCGGCACAGGCAGCGGTACCAGCCTGATGGACATTCTCGGTCAGCTGCTCGGTGCCGGTGGCTCGGGCATGCAAGGTATGCAGGGCATGAATCCGATGGGCCAGCAGGGCATGAGCCCGTTTGGTCAGCAGGGCATGAGCCCGTTCGGTGACCCCTACGGCCAGCAGGGAGCAGCCACGCCCGCAGCGGACCCGTTCGCCGACCCGTTCGCGGGATCGTCGGCAGGTGGTGCGCCGGCGACCACAGCCGGCTACAACGCTGCTGCCGACCCGTTTGCGACTGCACCGTCAGGGGGCAGCGGAACGGTCACCGCGGCCAGCACCGATGCCAACGCCGCCGCAGACCCGTTCTCCACCGCCGACAACAGCAGCGACGGCAACACCGACAGCGAAGACAGCGACGGCGAAGCGGCCGAGCAGGGCGCAGATCCCGCGGCGGCGTCGGAATCGTCGTCCTCGGGTGTGGATGCCGGCGCGTTCGGCGGTGCCGACGGATCGGCGGTCCCCGCTGATCCCGCCTCCGCCAGCAGCGGCGCCACCCAGTAAAGAAAGCAGGTCACTTCACCGTCATGACGTCGACCACCGCTGCCAGCAGCACCCCGGTCACCTCCTGGTGGTACGGGCAAGGCCGCGCGGTCGACGTCGTGCGGCGGCTGGAATCGCTGTACAGTCTCTCCCCCGCGCCGGCCGGCCCCGCGGGGCTGATCACCGCTCGACGCGACGAGCTGGTAGTCACCTTCGTGGCCGGTCTCAAGTCGCCACTGCCCTACCCCTGGAGGACCGCGGACTCCAGCAACGAAGCCCGCATCCCATGGGAAGCGGTAGACCCAAACCTCGCGCCCGACCCGGACCACCCCGTCTACCTGGTGGCGTTTGGCACCACTGACGACGGAGCCCTTATCGGACTCAATCTTGCTGCCTTCCAACGCATCCGCATCGACGGCGAGGCCAACGTCACCACCGCTCTGATCAGTCGCTGGGTGCTCGAACTGCTGACCACCCACCCCGACATCACCATCGGGGTGACCTCCGACGTGTGGCGCGGACCCTTCACCACCCGTGTGCGCCCGGTGGCCGTCGGACGTGTCCCCCAGGTCGACGTCCTGATCTGCGGACCCGACCTCACCTACACCGACCGCGCGCAGATCGTGTCCAACGCCGCCAGCAGGATCATGGTCGACCTCGGCAAGGACGCTGCCATCGACACGAAGTGGACCATCACGTGCGGGCCGGATCGGTTCGGCCAGATCAGCAACGGCGTGACCCGGCCCATGACGGCAACTTTGATCCTCCCGAGCCCCGCCGTCGTCGAACGCTGCGCCGATCTACTCACCGACCAGCCCATCGTGTCCCCCGCTCCACTCGAACCGGCTGCGGAAGCTTTCGAGGAGATGCAGCCCGCCGGCGAATTCGATGACACCGACACCGATCCACGCCTGCCGGTGTGGACACCACCGCCGACCGCCGCCAGCGAAGACAGCGCTGAGCCGATCGACTTCTTTGCCGGTCCGGGCACTGCCGCCGAGATCGACGACGAGACCGCCTCATGGCCGGCAGAGGACGATGATTTCGCCGCCGCGGACCTACCTGACGGCGGCGCGGCGCCGCTTCCAGTCCCCGTCGACGCGACCGCGGCGCCGGACGTGCTCGACGACCGGCCCGCGGAGCCCGCACCATCAGAGCCCGAACTCGCGCCGGCATCCAGTGCCGCTGAGGGCGCCAATGACGAGCCCGCGGCGGGAACGGCGGCTCCCGAGATCGCTCCCATCTGGAACCGCATCCTCGGCCAGGTCGACCTCAAGCCGCCTCACAGCGCTCAGTCACCCGGCCCGCGCGAGAAGCGCCTCAACGAACTGACGGTGTTCCTGCAGCACAACCGCTTCGCCGACAGCGGTGAGATCATCCGCGCCGTCTTCAACGGCGGCGCCTCCGAAAAGACCGTCACACAACAGGTTTCACTGCTTCGAGCAAGACTTGGGGTGACCCACGTTGGCGGCCCCAAGGCGCTACCGCCGATGAAAGACGGCGGTTATGTGCTCCACAATGCGGTGCGATCGGACTGGATGGAGTTCGAGCGGCTCGTCGAGATCCTCATCGACACGACCTCGACGGCCAACCTCGTCGCTGCGATGAGCCTGGTCACCGGGCCACCCCTGGGCGGGGTGCCGCCGAAGGAGTGGGCTTGGACCAAGGATCTGCGTGACGAGATCCGCGATCGCGTCGCCGGCGCCGCCGTCGTCCTGGCCGGCCGCCACCACGCGACCAAGAACTTCAGTGCCGCAGTGGAAATCGCGCGCAAAGGACTTTGGTACGACAACGCTCGCCAGGATCTGTGGCAGACCGGTATGCAAGCCGCTCTGGACGGGCACGACAAGGACGCATACCGGGCACTGCGCAGCCAGTACCTCAGCACCGTGCCCGGACCCGACCGCGATCCGGCGGTACTCGATCTGACCAAACAAGCAGGGTAGGCCCAGATGCACTCGATCACGCTGTCCCAGTTCAAAGATGACGACGATGAAGTCATCACCACGGCCGCTACCGACCCGCCGGCGATGTCGGTCTCGGTGCGTACCACCGGCGAGATCGTCGACGTCGACGCGCAACCCGAACGGCTCAAATCCCTGGGCGCGGACGGCCTCGGCGAGCTGTTCACCGCATGCGCACAATCAGCGTTTGCCCACCGATACGACCCACTGCAAGACGACCGGTAACGAGGTGTCTCGCCAGGGCACCGAGCCGCCGCGAACTGTCCGATCTGACGCCAGCACTCGACCTGGGCACAGCTGCCGCAGGTGCATGCGCGCAAACACGCCTCAGCGCTCGCGGCAAACGCTCACGACCAGGTACAAAGGCAATAGGGCCAACTGTGCAAGGCGCGTCGGGATGGTGAACAGCACCGTCACCTGATCGCTCACCGAGGAGCGGAGATGCAACACAGGCAGGGACCTGAAACGGGGAGGAGGCACTGATGAGTAGGACGTCCGGTCCTGACGCCCAGGAGTGCTCGATGCCGGCCCCGTTCGCACTGCCCCACCTCCCCGGCTGCGGTGACCCGATCTCCGCTGAGCGGATGCCGCGCTCCATCTGCCCGGTGACACACAACCCGCCTCGTCGGACAGCACAGGGGACGAGGAAAACCCAGGTCAGTGCGGTTCCGCTGAGGGCAAGGCCGATGTCCATCGACGCGTTGCCCGCGATTCCCCCGAGCCCGATCTAGGAGAGTCATGACCCAACCGAACGAGCCGACGCCCACCCCCACACCGGACATCGTTTATCCCTCCGGGCCACCCGGAGGCTTCGACGACGGATCCCCGCTGTACCCGGAGGGCGGGCCCGGCCCCGACGGCACCTGGCAGGTCCCCCAGTACCCGCCCTACATCCCCGAATCGCAGTTCGACGCCTCGCAGGGGATGCCGCGTTCCACCCTGGACGGCATCCACGGCACAACCGGAGATGAGCCGGTGCGGTGGTCACCGAGTCAACCCGGCGAGCTGCCGCCCTACTGGATGCACGACTACGTGCAGGATCAGACCGACCCAGACCTGTGGTGGCCCGACAAGCGCCCCCTTGCCCCCGGCTCGGTGCAGCCAGCCTCACACAACGGCGACAACTCAGGCGGTGCTGGTGAGGACAAGCTCGACGTCAATCCGGCTGACCTGACCAACGCCAGTGAGCAGTACGCCGAGCTGCAGGCCGCCGCCGCGGCGATCGGGCCGCAGGCCGTCGACGAGGTGAACCGGATCATCGCCAGCCACGGCGCCATGGGCTACCCGGTGGCCGTCGGAGTGGTGGCCGGCCTGGCGAGGCGACAGGCCATGTTGGAAAAGAAGGCCGCTGATTTCGGTGTGTACTCGACACGATTCACCGAGCATGCCGCGTCGTATCAGACCGGCGACTCCGACGGCGCTCAACGCATCCAATCGGTGTCCACCCCCGGCGACTGGGACGACCCCGACGAAATTTGGCCTGAATACATCGACCCAGGTGGTGCCGCCGCGGGCCCCAATGCTGGCCCAGCTATTCCGCCGGGGTTGCTGTCGACTTAGTGCGTTGCCGGTGCCGCCGGAAAAACTGGTGTTCCGCCGGCGCGTCAACTCGGGAGAAAATACAGTCATGGCCGCTTTGAATGTCGACACGGACGGGTTTCGCCGCACCGGTGAACTCGTCGACCTGGCCGGGGCGCTGCTGGGCTCGGACTTCGACGACCCGACACCGACGCCGCCCTGCGCGTCGGATCCCGCGTCAGAGACCATCATGCGCAACCTCAACGCCCGCCATCAGTGGTTGCTCGGGCACGTCCGCGCTGGGTCCGACCAAGCCTCCAACGCCGCGGCTGGCATGAACGACACGGCCGCCAGCTACGAGACCGGCGACAGCCAGGGCGCCGCATCCTTCGGTCAGTTCGGTGGCACCTCTCCAGGCGGCGCGCCAGCGGCCACGATGAGCGGCTCGGCCAAGCCCTCAGCGGCCCCGTCCGCCATGCCGACCTTCGACCCGATCCCCGATGTCAGCGGCACAGAGGGCGAGTCACTGGCACTGCAGCTGGAAACCGGGGCCGGAACCGGACCCGCAGTGACCGCGGCGACCCGGCTGACCACCCTGGCAGCCCGCGCGGCCGCAGCTAACGCCAGCCTGGTCAACGCCCATACCCAACTGCTGGCCACCGGTGAGTCCGCGGCGACGCCAGGGATGGCTACCAAGCTCACTCGAGGAATCGCCTTCACCGAAGCTATCGCCGGGCACGCCACCGCCCTAGCTGCCGGATACGAATCGGCGGGCAACCTACACACCCTGACCTACGGACAGGTTGGCCCGTCGGTCAGCTGGACCACGCTGAAAACAGAGCTGGCACAGGTACAAGCGCTCAACGCGGCGAGCGGCGGCGCTCATCAGCCCCTCGTGGACGCCTACCAACAGACCCTCGACGACAAAGAAGCCCTTAAAGGGGTGGCCGCGACCGGCTTGCAGGCCGGCGGCGAGGTCGTCAGCACCCCTCCCGGCGACGTGCCCGATCCCGGCATGGACCCCAACGGTCACGAGCCCGGCGAGTCGGACGAGAAGAAGGACAAGGGCGAAAAGAAGTCTGCGGCCGAGGAACCGTCGGGCGGTATGCAGGACATGCTGCAACCGCTGATGGGTGCGCTCGGCCCGCTCACACAATCGCTCGGCAAGGCCAACCCCCTGCAGTCGGTCGGCCAGATGGCCCAACAACTCGGCGAGCAGGTCAGCAAGCTCGGGGGCGATGCTGCAAAGAAGGCCGCCGGCAACCCCCTCAAGCCCGCGGCGTTGGCCAAACCTTTGGCCGGCGCAGGGAAAGGCAGTGGTGGCGGCGGAGGGGGAGGCAGTCCCATTAAACCGTCGAGCAACCTGCCCGGAGCCACCCACCCGGCGTCGTTGACCGGTTCCCCCACCGCCACACCATCGAGCGCCGCTGCACCCCTGAAGCCGGCGGCAGTCGCGGCAGCCGGCAGCGGCGCAATGGGCGGCGGCATGATGCCGATGGGAGGCCGGCCCGGCGGTGACAACAAATCCTCGAAGATCAACAGCTACGAGGACCCTCTGGCCGAGGTCGAGGGCACCGGCCGCCCCGGTGTTGTCGGTGAGACGCCCAAGGCTGCCGCGCCCGTGGTGAATCCGGACGCGCAGAACGCCGTCAAGGAACGTTTGGCCCGCCGGAAGAAGGACGCTGCCGGCGACGGCGATGGATAGCTGCGGACACGTTGACCGCCGTGTCCCACTTCTGTGCCACGCTGATGGCATGACTGATCAGTCGACCGTCACGGCCGCACCGCGCCGGCCCGGTCGTCGACCGTCACACCGCCTGGTCACACATCGGCCCGACAAGCGTTAGGCATCCCTGATGGACATCCCCCTGCACCCCGCGGTATCCACCGAAATCGCCCGTGGCCGGGAGTTTCTCGACCGAATTCGCAACGCTCGCCGCACCGTCGAAGGGCTGC
Organism: Mycobacterium sp. NGS24; assembly: GCF_059813065.1. Classification (NCBI taxonomy): domain Bacteria; kingdom Bacillati; phylum Actinomycetota; class Actinomycetes; order Mycobacteriales; family Mycobacteriaceae; genus Mycobacterium; species Mycobacterium sp. NGS24. Next base: position 39,345 of record NZ_JCALDW010000022.1, on the reverse strand, counting down.
GCGTCACAGTCCCCTGCCCCGACGGCGACAACGAAATCATCTTCGGCGGTGACGGCATGGTCGTCGCCGCCAGCTTCACCGAGGACGTGTTTAGCCGCTATCCCGGCGACAAGCTCAGCGAGCTGCTGCTAGCGATGTCCGAGGAAGGGTTCAACCAGGTGTCGACGAAGGTCACCGCAGAGGTTGCCAGCGTGCTGGAGCAGCAGTGATCGACCACGATGCGCTGGACCAGTTCACCAGCAGCTGCGCCGCCCTGGGGGCCGAAGTGTTCGGCCGTCGGCAGGTCGCCGACCTGCGGCAGGCCCGCGTCGGGTTCGAACGACTGACCGCCCAGTACCCCGACCAGTGCGACGGATGGCTGGGCCTGGCCGCCAGCGGCGCCACCGACCGCGTGGTGCTGGAGAGTGCCTACCGTGCCCTCGACACCGCTGGCGAGCTGATCTCGGCTGCCGACGTCGCCGCCGACGCCGTGGACTTCCCGTTCGACACCGGCCTCTACGTTCAGCTGCACGCCCGCGGCGCCGACGGAGTGATCATGGCCTGCGCGGCAGCACGGGCACGCGACGGCGACTACGGTGCTGCCCGAGACCTGCTCGACGACCGCCTGCTGCATGCACATCCGCAGCACGCCGGCTGGGTCCTGGCGGTCATCTTCTTCCGCGCCAAGCGCTGGCACGACGTGCGCCGGGTGCTTGCGCCGCTCACGCCGCAGGCCCACAACGACCCCTACCTCTTCCAAGCGATGTCGGTGGCGCAGGGCCTGTCGACCGCCTACCTCGGTCTGTGGGAGCCGGCATTCGACCAACTCAGCGCCCACGGCCAAGGCCCCATCCCCGCGGCCAGCTCCGAAGCCCTGCTCGCCGCCGCCCTGTCGGCGCGCGCATTAGGCCGTGGCGACAGCGCCACCGCACTGTTGAACGAGGCCTACGGCATCGCCGGCATTCAAGACAACGTGCGCGCAACGATCGGCACAGCACTCAGCGACCCCGGTTACGGGATCCAACCGACGACCGCCGCGCGCATCGACGCCCGCACCGACTACTGGGACCCCGACACCGAACCCGGAGAGCGAGACTTCGCCCGTCAGCTCGGGGCGTCCCGCCGGGAAGAGCTTCGCGCAGAAGCCGAGGCGGAACTCGCTGAGTTCGTCGGCATGGCCGACGTCAAAGAGCAGATCGCACGACTGGAATCCAATGTGCGCGCAACCAAACAACGTGAGGCCCTTGGCCTTCCGGTCCGCAACAAGTCGTTGCACCTGATCCTGAAAGGACCGCCGGGGACCGGTAAGACCACCATCGCGCGGGTGATCGCCAAGCTGCTGTGTGCCGCCGACGTCCTACCGTCGGACACCTTCGTTGAAACCGGGCGCGCCGATCTGGTCGACAAGATCATCGGAGGATCTGAGGCGAAGGTCCGCCAGATCATCGACCGCATCATCGACAGCGGCGGCGGAGTCCTGTTCATCGACGAGGCCTACGCACTGACCGACTCCGGCTCCGAAAACGACTACGGCCCGCTGGTGATCGCCGAACTGATCCGTGCCATGACCAACCACAACGACAAGCTGATGGTGATCGCCGCCGGATACGCCGACAAGATGCAGGAGTTTCTGGACTCCAACGAAGGTCTGCGCTCACGTTTCACCCGCGCGATCACCCTGCCCTCCTACTCCGTCGACGAACTCGTCGAGATCACCACCCGCAAAGCCGTCAAGGGCGGCAGCATCGTCGAAGACGTCGAACCGCTGCGCCAGGCCTACGCGGACCTCAGCGCCGCCACGGCACTGGACACCACCGGCCGCCGCCGCCCAGCGCTCGACGTACTGGGCAACGCCCGCCTCGCCGACAACCTGATCGGCTTCGCCGAAGAGGAACGCGACCACCGACTCGACGTCACCGGCAAGCTCGGCCCGGACTCCACCGCCGAGGACCTGCAGACCATCACCGGAGATGATCTGCGCGCCGCGGTATCCCGTGAAGTGGGCCGAGCCGAGAAAGAACAGAACATCGAACTGAGCCGCGGTGCGACAGGAGGTGCCCAGTGACCACACCGCTTCAGCCGCGGCGCGGTTTTAAATCCAAGAGCGCCGAGCCCGGCCCGAACTCGCAGCGTTCCCGGCCATGGGGATTCGTAACCAAACACCAGATCTCGGGGTGGCGCTTTCTAATCCGCCGCATCAGCAATGGTGTCGCCTTGCGTGACACCCGCATGCTCACCGACCCGCTGCGTCGTCAAGGCCGCGCGCTCAGTGTCGGTCTGATGCTCGGAGTGATTCTGTTGGCCGGCGCGTTCATCCTGTCGATCCTGCGGCCAGCCGGCACCAGCGGGGGGCAGGCCATCCTGGCGGAGCGCTCCACCAACGCGCTCTACGTTCGCATTGACGACGAACTACACCCGGTGCTCAACCTCGCCAGCGCACGGCTGATTGTCGGCAAGGCCGAGAACCCCACCGTGGTCAAGCCCAGCGAGATCGACAAGTTCCCCCTTGGCAACACCCTCGGCATCCCCAACGCGCCGTCGCGGATGGAGCAGAACCCCACCCGTGACGCCCGCTGGATGGTCTGCGACGCCGTGGGCGGCCCCGACGCCGGTACCACCATCATTTCCGGCGACCCAGTGCCCGGTCCCGGCCACGCGACACCCATGCAGGACAACGCAGCGGTGCTGGCCACTGACAACGGCGACCAGAGCACCTGGCTGATCTGGGGCAACAAGCGCAGTGAAATCGACCTGAACAACGCCGCTGTCACCGCAGCCGTCGGCATCAACGTCGACACTCCCAATCCGCGCACCGTCGACCGCTCGCTGCTCAACCTCATCCCCGAATCCCCGCCGCTGGTAGTGCCGTTCATCGCCAACGCTGGCGATCCGCCGCGCTTCCCGTGGCCGGTGGCCGGCCAACAGGCTCCGCTGATCGGGTCGGTCGTCGTCGACCGCGACGAGAACAACCAGCTGCGCTACTACGTCGTCACCGCCGAAGGGATCCAGGCGATCACCCCGGTGATCGCGGCGATCCTGCGCGCCAATGACGCCTACGGCCTCGTCGAACCGCCGGCGCTGACCCCAGACCAGATCGCGAAGGCACCCAAAGCCGAGCCGATCCCGGTCGAGGACTATCCGACCGAAGCGCTCCAAATACTCGACCCGACAACCGATCCGGTGTCGTGTGGGCAGTGGGTGAAGCTCGACGGCGCACCCACGTCGAATCTGACACTGCTGGTCGGCCAATCGCTTCCCGTCGCCGAAGACGCCAGACCGGTGACCCTGACCGGAGCCGGCCCTACCTCCGCGCAGCGTGCCATCCTGCCCAAGGGCAGCGGCTACTTCGTCCAAGTCACCGGCCAGCAACCGGAGTCGGCGACCAGGGAGTCAGCGTTCTGGGTGTCCGACCTCGGAGTCCGCTACGGGCTGGAGGCCCCGAGCACTCCCGGTGGCGTCGGCGGCGGTCCAGCCGAGTCGCTCGGCATGACCGCTGAACCTCTCCCCATCCCGTGGTCCCTACTGAGCCTGTTCGCCCCAGGCCCCACCCTGTCCAAAGACGATGCGCTGGTTGCGCACTAAACGGAAAGCCGGAAATGCGAGCGAGATTCCCTCAGCGGCGCCGCGTCAGCGGCCCTAAACCCGCACCCAAGGACAACTTCATCTTCGAGGCGCCACCCGAGCTGCCCCGTACCATTGAGGTCAGCGCCTGGAAGAAGGCGCTGCCGTGGGTGTTCGGCGTCGTCATCGTCGGCATGGTCGCAATGATGTTCATCATGGGGTTCCGTCAGATGAACCCGATGTACCTGTTCTTCATGGCGATGATGGGCATCGCACTGTTCTCCTCGATGCAGGGCCAGGGCGGCAACACCGAGATGAGCAAGGCCGAGGTGAACTCCGAGCGCGCCGAATACCTGCGCTACCTGTCGGGTATGGCCGAGCAGATCCGCGAGGCGGCGGACGCGCAGAAGGCTCGCGCCGAATGGTCACACCCGGATCCCGACGTGCTCGAAGCGGTGCTCGACGGCCCGCGGATGTGGGAACGCGGCGCCAGCGACCCCGACTACCTTCACATCCGGGTCGGCCGCGATGAGGTCAAACTGGCAGCGAAAGTCAAGGTCAAGCCAGTCGAATCTGAACTGGACCTTGAACCGGTCACCAAGACCGCCCTGCAGCACCTACGGGCGGTGCAGCAGTCAATTCCCCACTGCCCCAAGGCGATTAACTTCGCCGGACTGGGCATGATCGGCATTTACGGCGAACGCGGCGTCTTCGAGTCCGCCGTCCGAGCCTGGGTGGCGCAGCTGGTGTGCTGGCACACCCCCAATGACACCGCGCTGGCGATCGTCTCGCCGCACCTGGAGTCACACTGGGCCTGGGCCAAATGGATTCCCCACACCGAGAGCCAGGACATCGACGGTGCCGGGCCAGCTCGATTCCTGAGCGCTTCGCTCAGTGACGTCGAGGCGATGCTCGAACCGCTGCTCAAAGAACGCGCCAAGGTCGTCGATGACAAGGGCAACCTCGACGCCGCGGCGGTCAGCAAGTCCAACAAGCACGTCGTGGTGGTCATTGAGGACCCCGACGCACCCTCATCGGCGGTGCGGCGCATCGCTTCTCGCGATGGCGTCACGGTGATAGCGCTACGCCACGGGGACGCCCCCGACCCCGACTACGCCGCGCATCCCCGCGAACTACTGCTGCGAATCGACCGTGACGGCCATGCCGACGATGCAGCGCTTCGGATCCAGCACTGGCACAACTTCCGGTGGCAACTGTTCTGCGCCGAGCCCGACAGCCTCGACGAGCCGGTGATTGCCCATCTCGCCCGGCAGCTGTCCAAGTGGGACAGCGCCCCGATCGGGCGCCAGGACGCAGAATCGGCTGCGGCACAGACCATGCTGTCACTGCTCGGGGTGACCAACGCGGCCAATCTGGACGTCCACGCATTATGGAAGCCGCGGATGTTGCCGGTAGGCACAGGCGAACCGGTGAACCTGGAACCGCTGCTGCGGGTGCCGATCGGACTGCAACCCAGTGGTGCTCCGCTGATCGTCGACCTCAAAGACGAAGCTGACGGCGGCAACGGGCCGCACGGGCTGATGATCGGTATGACCGGATCGGGCAAGTCGACGACACTGGCCACCCTCGTCGAAGGCCTGTTCATCCAGCACTCCCCCGACGTCGTGCAAGCCATCCTGACCGACTTCAAGGACGGTGCGGGATTCGACGCATTCGCCGACTATCCCCACACGGTCGCGGTGATCACCAACATGGAGGAAAAGCGTTCGCTGGTCGATCGTTTCGGCGACACGCTGCTGGGGCTGCTCGACCTGCGTGGACGAATCTTCCACGAGGCGGGCAATCAGATCAAGGGTGCAGCGTTCCAGTCGCTGATCGAGTACAACGAAGCGCGCGCCACCCCGGCCGGGGCGCAACTGCCGCCGGTGCCGTTCATGTTCGTGGTGGTCGACGAGTTCTCCCTGCTCCTCAAGGACCACCCGGAGATGGCCGACGTCTTCGACACCGTGACCCGTAAGGGCCGCTCACAGGGCGTGTTCTTCCTGTTCGCCAGCCAGACACTCGATGAGGGCGTCATCAAGCGAATCCCCGACAACACCCAGTACCGCATCGGCCTGAAAGTCGCATCGGAGTCGATCTCTCGCCGCGTCATCGGCAACGCCGACGCCTACCACATCGCCGATGGCAAAACCATAAAGGGCACAGGGTATTTCGTGCGCGCCCCCGGCGCCGAACCGGTGAAGTACCGCGGGTTCATGCTGCCCAGCCGCTACGAACCGCCCACCACTGTCAACCGCCGAGTGATCAGCGCCAGCCCCCGTGCCCGACTGTTCACCGCCGGCCGGGTCGAACCCGACGCCGACACCGTGATCGAAGAAGAGATCGCCGCGGAGTCCGTTCTCGAAGGCCCGCCTCGATCTCTGGTGCTGACGGTCGGCCCCCAGCTGACCGCCGCCTACGGCAAGAAGGTCCCCCAGCTGTGGTCGCCGCCCTTGGACGACCCGATCCCGCTCGACAGCATCCTCACCCAGGCCCAGGAATCACCGCAGCGGCCCGGATCCGCGCTCTGGTGGCCACTGGGTGAGATCGACCGTCCGCGCCAACTGAGCCACGGTCTGCTGCGTTACAGCCTCGACGAGGGCAACGTGTCGGTGCTGGGCATGCGTAAAGACGAGGCGTCCTCGGTGGTACAGACCTTCGTCCTGTCCGCTGCAAGCAGGTACTCCCCGACTGAGGTCGGCTTCTACCTGATGAGTTACGGCGGCCCAGCACTTGGTGTGCTGCGCGACCTGCCCCACGTGGGCGCCATCGGCGGAGAAGGCCGGCGCGAGGTCAACCTGCGGCTACTGGGCGACCTCGAAGCCATCCTGATGCGCCGGCGGCGTCTCTTCCAGCAGCACAACATCCTCTCGGTCGAAGAATGGCGCCGTAAGCGTCAGGCCGGGGATGCAGGACTCGACGACGGTTTCCCCACCGACCTGTTCGTCATCGTTGACGGCTGGGAAAACTTCATCGACGACAACACCTCGATTCTCAATCCGAAGAACCCGCAGGTGAAGAACATCGAGACGCTGATCAGTGGCGGCCATGGCGTACACGTGGTCATCACCGCCTCGGACTGGATCAAGTTGGGCAACGTCATCCAGAACCAGATCAACGCCCGCTACGAGTTGAAACTGGCCAATGCCGCCAACTCACAGGTCCGCGCCCGCATCGAGGACAAGATGATCCGCCCGCAGGATCGCATCCCCGCCGACCAGCCCGGTCGCGGCATCACCTCCACCGGCGACGTCATCCGTTTCGCCATCGGCCGCACCGACGGCCAGGCCACGATGGATGACCTCGACACCAAGGTGCGCGAGACGGTTCAAGCCATCACCGATCGCTACGCCGGACATCGACGCGCACCGGGGCCGCGGCTGCTTCCCACCCGCGTCGAAGCGCACGCGCTGCCCAGCCCGCGCGACCTCGGCGGGGAACGTCACGCCCTCGGCGTCCGCGGCCGCGATCTGCAACCGATGATCGTCGATTTCGCGACCGATCCGCTGCTCGCTGTCTTCGGTGACGACCACCACGGCAAGTCGAGCTTCATCCTGAACACGATCGCCAGCATCACCGCAGGCCGCGAATCGCCCAACGAGGCGATCGTCGTTCTGTTCGACCCCAAGCGGCGGCTGGGTGAGGCGACGCGCATGCTGGTGGAGCCGCGCGCTGATGACGAGAACCCGGCCGATTTCTACGAGACCGACTTCAACGTGATGGCGCGGCGTGTCGACCAGATCGCCACGATCCTCGACAAGCGTCAGCCGCCGTCGTCATCGGGTTGGGAGCAGCGGCGCGCGTGGACTTATGAGGGTCCGAAGATCTATCTCATCGTCGATGATCTGGACGCGGTGCCGCTGCGTCAGCAGATGCACCAACAGGTCACCGCAGGGGCGCCAGCCGGGCCGGGGATGGCCATGACCGTGGCCACCTGGGAGCCGCTGCTGCGGCATCTACCCAACGCTGCCGACCGCGGGCTGAGGGTCATCGTGACCCACCGCGCCGCCGAACTAATGGCCGCAGAAGTGCAGACCAACGGCATTCCGCACCATTTATCGACGCAGCCGTCAACGCGGATTCTGCTGGGTGCGCGGTCAGATCGCGACAAGGTGGGCGGCGTCAAATTCGAGGTCGGATTGCCGCCCGGTCGAGGCCAAGTGGTCGGCGGCAGTCAAGACAATGCAGGGTACGTACAGTTGACTGCACCCCCTCAGTGAGTGTTACGGGCATGTTAAAACTCCACGTGGAGGGTGGTGCCACCCCTAGAGGCATGTTTGGTTTAGTGGCGCGTGTCATTTGCTGGCGGTACCGTAATTTTTCAGATAAGCACCAGCAGAAATTGCCGTCACTGCCCAGTCGGAACCTCGGCGATAATAAAAACAAGGTCTCAGCGAAAGAGGGGAACGCAATCCCATGCAACTTGATGTAACTCCCGAAGCGCTCGCCGCGGCATCTGGACAGGTCGCCGCGCTGACAGGTCGGCTCATCGGCGTCAACACCTCCCACATGGTCGCCAACGGCATGATCCTGCCTCCGGGCTCGGATGTGGCGTCGGTCAAAACGGCAGCCAGCCTGCAGGCCGGCGGCCTCGCGCACGACGCGATGGTCGCCATGGGCAACTTCCACACCGCGGCCACCTCTTACGGTCTCGGTGAATCCAGCACCAGCTACGCCAGCGGCGAGTACCAGGGCGTCGCCGCCCTCACCGCTGCCGGCGGCGTCGGGGTTTAACCAACCCTCGGGGGACTCCATATGCCTGCGCTACCGCCTACGCCGATCTATCACGCGGCTCCGCCGGAAGTGAATTCGACACTGCTCAACACCGGGGGCACCGCGGCGGGGATTACCGCCGCGGGCACCTCCTGGTCACATGTGGCCGCGGAGTACGTCTCCGGAATCGCCGAGCTTGAGGCGATTCTGGCCTCGGTGCAAGCGACCTACCAGGGACCGTCGGCGGAGAAGTTCGTCGCAGCGCACCAACCGATGCTGATGTGGATGCAGCAGGTCGTCATCAAGGCCACTTTGGCGGCCGTGGCGCACGGCGAGATCGCAATCTCCTACGAGAGTGCGGTGGCGCTGATGCCCACCATGCTGGAACTGATCAACAACCACGTCGTGCACGGAGTGTTGGTCGGCACCAACTTCTTTGGCGTCAACACGATCCCGATCGGCATGAATGAGGCCGACTACGTTCGGATGTGGAATCAGGCCGCCGACGTGCAGACCACCTACGACTTCTCCACCGGTGCCGCAGTCGCCAGCGTTCCCGAGACCTTGCCCGCCCCCATGACGCTCATCCCAGGTGTCGGAGAGACGGGCAGCATCGCCGCCACCGCCGCAGGGTTCTTTACCCAGGCGACCGCGACCGCCACCGGTGCATCACTGACCGCCGGCCACGCGATGTCGGACAAGCTCATCGCCGGCAAGGCAGCGACCGCCCCGCTGTCGGTGACCGAAGAGATCCAGCAGGCCGCCGGGTCGGCACCCACCGAACAATCGCAGACCGCCGCCGACCAAGCCGGACAGCAGCTCAAGCCCGAGAACATGGGCACCAGCATGCTGCAGCAATTCACCTCAATTGCCTCCAGCGCACCTCAAGCGGCCACGTCAGCCATTCAAGGCCCAGCCCAAATGCTCACGCAGGCACCGCAAATGCTCGCCTCGGCACCCCAACAGCTCAGCAGCATGCTCAGCCAGTTCGCCGGCGGCTTCGGCAGCGAGCTTGGCCAGAACGCGATGCCCGCGGTCGGCTTCGCCGGCACCGGCGCCATCCAGGGTTTCAACCCCGCCGGCATGACCAGCCTCGCCGGCGGCGCTCTTGGCAGCGGTCCGGCGCGCCCGATGATGCCGTCGACATGGGGTTCGGCACCGACTGCGACCGCGGACATGTCCAATGCGGCCAAGGTCTCTCCGGTGGCCACTGGCCTGCCGGGCGCGGGTGCCGGCGGTACAGGCGCTGGCGGCAGCGGCATGATGGGGTCCGGCGCAAACAACCGCCGCAGCAAGGGATCTCAGCAAGTCACTACCTACTCTGAAGACGCTGACGGCGACGACGCCGCCGACGCCGACAGCGATGGGGGGGCTTACGCGATGACCCGCTGACAGACATCACCCCTCTCTGCGGGATCAACTCAGCCCAAACTGAACACACGAAACAGCAACGCATAGTCAACTCACACGAAAGGGAGCAATCCTTATGTCGAATTTCCTCGACGCGAACACCGCTCAGCTGGCGTCCTCCTCGGCCGCCGTGCAGGACGCCACGGTCAGCTTCGTCAACGTGCTGCACCAGGCCGAAGGCACCGCGGCCTACGCCCAGGCTATGAACCAGGGTGAGGCCAGCCTGGCGTTCCAGCAGTCCCACGCACGATTCGTCAACGGCTCCACCAAGCTGCAGGGCCTGCTGCAGATGGCCGGCGTCAACGTCGGCGAGGCCGGCACTGACTACACGTCCACCGACTCGCTGGGCGCCTCCAACCTGCAGTCGGTGCCCATCTCCGACGGCGGCGACATCTCCATCCGCGCGTAGACAACCCACCTAAACCTCTTCTCCGAAAGGAACATTCGATATGTCGCAGATCCTGTACAACTACCCCGGCATGAAGGAAGTGGTCGGGCAGATGCAGACCCAGGCCACCTCCCTCGACGCGCTCGGCGGCAACGTCGAAGCCGAGCAGGCCGCTCTGGGTGCGGCCTGGCAGGGGCCGACCGGTATGACCGTCAACCAGTGGATCGCGCAGTGGAACTCCGCGCTGCAGGAGACCATCACCGGTCTGCGCGGTATGGCGACCGCCTACGACGACAACACCAACCAGATGATGGGCCGCGACGCCCACCAAGGCGCCAAGTGGGGCTGAGCGCCTGAACCTGGCACCACAAATGTGGGGCGGTCACCGAATTCGGTGACCGCCCCACATTCGTTTCGAGATGAGACCCGTGAAAGACGGCGCGCAGCAGTCTTCAGACCCTCGGCGGTGCCTGGTCGACGAGTCGGGTGCTGAGGAGCTGGCGGCCGTGGCCAGTCGTCAAATGGAACAGGTTCGCGCGGGCGCCGTCCTGGGTGATGACGATCGTCGTCGACGGAGCCTGCGCGGATTGCGGGCGTCGAAGCGTCACCGCGATCGGACCCGACGGTGCGTCGATGCTGCCGTCAGTGACCACGATCGAACCGGGCACCGGCGCCGGCGGCCGAATCGCGAACTGCTCCGGGGCTCCGTGGTTGACCAGCGTCGTCCACGGGCGAGGATCCGCGGTGTACACCGCCACCGGCAGTCCCGACAGCGCCAGTCGGGACACGATGCCCTGGTGAAACTGTCCGGTGCCCGTCACGGTGATGCGTACCGGCTCCGGTGAGGCAAGGCCCAGGTACACCGGCTCGCGGTGGCGATTGAAGCCGATCGGCACCCCGGCCGCGGCCGTGGGCCACGACAACTGCGTGAGCGCGTCCCAGTCAACTCCCGAGGTGGGCAGGTCGAAATCGTCGTGCTGGAACCCGGTCACCGACAGCGCCGGAGCGGCCTTGCGGTGCAGGCCATGGAATCCCTCCAGACCCGGCAGGGGGTTTCGTGTCGGCTTGGCACTGGTGATCATGCCCACGGATGCCTCGATCGAGGCCGGTTGCACTGCCGGGGTACGCACGGTGAGCACCACCCAGGTGGCCTTGGTCGCCACCGTTGGCAGTGTCTGCAGGACCTCGACGAGGCGACCCGGATCGACCGCGTAGACCGCCCGGAACCCGTCGGTGTGCTCGGTGCCCGTCCAGTGTTCACGGCGGACTGCGGCGGACGGGGGTACGAACTCAGGCAGCTTGTGGCCATCGTCGTCTGAGAGTGTCGCCAGCCACCCACGCTCACGCAGCTCGGCGATCAAGCGGCGGGCCACCGTGTCCGCCAGGGCCGCCCGCTGCGGGCCGGTGCTTTCTGAGTCCTCCTCAGAGCTGCCCATAGTGGTCTGCCGTGCAGTCAGCGCGGCGACGTTGCTTTCGGCGCGCAGCGTGTACGTCAGCCAGGTGTCGCGATGCTGAGGAGCCAGGCCCGTCAGCAGTGCGGCCGAGTCCGTACGCAGGCCGCTGGCGGGCGGGGTGCGCGTCACCGCCGCGACCGTCAAAACGTCAGCGCGCACACCGTAGCGGTGAAGCCAGCTCGTGACGAACTGCCACGGCAGCTGGTCGGTGGTGTCACCCGGAGTGGTCATCGCATGCGGGTGTGGGCGCAGATGAATGACGATGCGGGCCTCGAGTGAGCTTGATCGAGGCTCTGTTGAGGCGGGGTCGCCGGCGTTGTCCGCGGCGCGGCGGCGGCCGGGCTGCACGCGTCGTGTGCGCTGCCGGCGGTTGTACACCGACACCGGTGCCCATCGACGCACCGTCGTGGAGACGTGCTGCCCGTGCCAGGAACCGAGGAACGCCAGAATCAGTGCGACACCGATCGCGTAATGCCACCACAGCGGCCGCTGCCCTGCGGGCAGCAGGGCCGCCCACCCCAGTAGCAGCAGTGAGACGAGGGTGGTCACTCGCCGCCAGCTCGGGACGGCGGGAGCCAGACGCAGCCCCCGGCGGCGGTCAACTGTTGTTGCCACGGCGCATTCCAATCATGGTGACGGCGATGACGGCGGCTGCGACGGCCAGGATGCCGGCACCGAGCGCAATCATGCGGGGTAAGCGGTTGTCTGGCGGCGGTGGTGGAGGAGGATCCACCCGCACGACCGGCATGTTGGCCGGGACCGTTTCCCCTTCAGGGATGTCCCAGGTCAGGGCCGCCACTGGGTCGATGACGCCGGCGCCGACCAAATTTGACGGTGCGCGTGCTGCATTGTGTGCCGAGGAGACGATCCGGTTGACCACCTGACGCGAGGTCAAGTCGGGGAACTCCGAGCGCACCAGTGCGGCGATTCCGGAGACGTAGGCCGCGGCGAAGCTGGTGCCGTTGATCGGCACCAAGGGTTCCTTGTTAGAGGGTTGACCGTTGACCAGTCCGGAGTTCGGTGCGTTGCCCAACGAGACAATCTGCTCACCGGGTGCGGCGACGCCGACCCATGGACCTGCCATCGTGAAACCCGACGGCTGCCCTTCGGGGGTCAGCGAGGCCACCGACAGGACGTAGGGCTGCCAGTACGACGGCGTGGAGATGGTGGTGGCGCCAGCCCAGTTACGCGGATCCTCAGGGCTATTCGGGTCGGTGAGCGGATTGCTCTCGCAGTTGCTCTCGCCCGTGTTGCCGGCCGCGGCCACCACCACGATGTCCTTGTCGATCGCCGCGTAGCGGATCGCGGCGCCCAGCGCTGCCTGGTCGACCTCTTTGTACTGGGCGATGCAGTCGATCAGGGAGATATTGATGACCCGCACGAAGGGGATGTCAGCGGCGTGACGGATCGCCCGCGCCAAGGTGGCAACGTCACCGGCGGTCTTGGCCCGCTGAGGGTCTTCCCCTGAGGGCATCTTCGGCGACCACTGGGCCGAACTCTGGCGAATGGACACGATCGAGGATTCCGGTGCGACACCGGAGAAGCCGTCCGGGCCAGGCTGGGCGGCGATGATGCCGGCGACCGCAGTGCCGTGTCCGTCGCAGTCGACCAGGCCGTTGGCCGAGGGGTCGATGTAGTCGCCGCCGGGATTGAGGTTAGGTAGGCGCGGTTGCGGCGTTACACCCGAGTCGATGACCGCCACCGCCACTCCCCTGCCGCGCGAAGTCTTCCAGGCCTCTGGGAGATTGAGCATCGCCTGGCTGGGCGGTACTGCAGCTGGGTCGAAGCCGGGCAGGGCTCCGTTGAACGCGCACTTCTCGGAGTTCTGACGCATCTCCTGGGCCGGCCCAGGAGGGCCGTCGGGCGGGAGCGCGGCTGGGTCGACTTCGGGAATGGTCAGCGCCAGCGCCGGCGGCGGTGGTGAGCACAGCACCAGAAGTGCCACCGCCGCGGCCACCGACGTGAACTGTCGGATCATCAGATAGCTCCCCGGTTGCGGATCAGGCTGACCAGACCGACCAGCCACAACATCGCGGGCAGGATCGTGACCAGCAAGGTGTTCTCAAACAGATCCAGGCGCCGGCGCGCCGGGATGGACAGATCGCGTGGCTTGAGCTGCGAGGCGATGAGCAGCAGCACGGTCAATCCGGCGACGGCTGCGGCGGCGTAGATCCCGGCCAGCAGATGCCCACTGGCGGTGAAGGCAATCGTCAACGCGAGCGCGGCAAGGAAAGGCGTTGCGAGGAACCACAATGCGGGAATCGCGGAATCCCAGATCCGCATACGCATCACGGTCACCGTGATGGTCGCGAGGACCAACCACCACGCGAGCAGGGGCGGCGCATCGGGCAGCCACAACACCAGCACCGACCCGAGGACAGCCAGCAGGACCGACGCCGAGATCAGCCCGCTCTGGTAGGAGGCGCTGGTGGCCGTCTTGCGTGGCAGGTCTTCGATCTCGGCCAGCGACGACGGCGCGGGCGTGGGCTCGCCGGGTGCGGGCACGTTGGGCAGCGGGAACCGCGCCCACACCGCCGAGGCGGTCGGTGCGTTCAGTGCGATGAGCAGAGAGATGGCCAGCACTCCGCACCCCAGCGACAGGTAGGGCAGGTGGGCGAACATGCGCACGCCGGCGGCGATCGCCACGGTGACGCTCACGGCGATGATCGCGGTGTACGTCGCTACCCAGGTGCTGGTGATCGCCAGCAGTAGCAGCGACCACGCCACCAGGCCCGCTGCTGCCAGGAACACTCGCGGAGCGGCGCCATCACCAGGCAAGGCCGCGGCCAAAGCCAAAGCCAGAGGGACGGTAGTGGCCACTCCCATGCGGCCGGCGGCCGTGACAGCACCGCGGCGGCGCAGCAGGACGGTGGCCGCCATGAAGACGATCGCCAGTGCGCCCAGAGCCCCCGCGGCCCACCATTGGAAGCCGCGGTGCCAGCCGTCGAGGGCCAGCGCGCACACCAATGCCCCGAAGATCAAGACGAGCACCTGGGCGACGATGGGCAACAGCTCGTGGGTGAACGGCTGGAACTGTCGGGCGGAGTGGATCGCTGAGGCGTCGGCGATGTCCTCGACGACCGGCGGGGCGGCTGGGCCTGGCGGCAGCTTGCACAGGATCAGCTGCTCGCCGTCGTCGATCGACAGCGTTTCCAGGGTGGCGTCCAGGCTGAACGGTGTACCCCCAAGTGGCGCAAGCGAATAGGGGCGCGTGCCGTCAGCGGCGCTCGGCGGTGTGATGGGGTCGTCGTCGCGTCCAGACGCCAGCGTGGCGCGGATCCGCGGGATCAGCTCGCGGATCGCGAGCGTGGTGGGCAGTGCCAGGTCGGCAGCCGCGCCGTCTCCGATGATCGCGACGCGGACTTGCCCAGTAGCAGCGGCAGGATCCATGGTCAGTAGCTCCCCAATTCCTCAGGACGTTGACGTGATTGGCGGGTCGGGTAGTACTGGGCGATTGAGCCGGCCAGCTCCATCACCGCCTTCTGCGTTTTCTTGGCCAGCTTCGGGAAGTCGATGAACCCGCCTTCGTGCAGGTGCCTGTCGTAGGGGACGTTGACGACTTCCTGGACCTGCTCACGGAACTTCGCCTCGACCTCTTTCATGTCGACCGCCGGCTTGTCGCCGCTGTTGGCGTTCAGGGCGATGACGGTGCGCGGGAGCAGACGGCTGAATCCGTGGGCCTGCAACCAGGACAAGGTGCGCCACGCGCCGTTGAGGCCGGGAGCGTCGTTCGAGGAGACCACCACCAAGCAGTCGACTTGCCTGGCGATCGCCGGAAACAGGTTTGAGGTGATCGAGGTGCCGCAGTCCAGCAGGATTACGTTGTAATGCGCCCGCAGGATCCGCATCGCCGACTCAAAGTCCTGGATGTTGAGCCGGTAGGACGATCGTGGATCGTTCTGGGAGGAAAGCATTTCCAGGCGGTCGTCGTTCTGGACGGTGAACACTCGCACGTTCTGGTAGCTCCCGGCGCTCTGCAATGACGACAACGCCTCGATGTTGGCTTTGGGGCCGCCGTTCTCGTGAAACCGGGCAGACAGGTTGCCCAGGTCGGTGTCGACGTCAACGACGATCACTCGGTCGCCGCGCTCGCGGGCGATGGCATTGCCCGCTGACACCGCCATCGTGGTCTTGCCCACTCCGCCCTTGCTGTTGACGAAGGCGACGACGTAGACGTCGGTGAGGGACGCCCGGATTCGCCGGATCTGCTCCTCGGCGTGTTGCTGCTTGGCGCTCGGGCCGGGCTTGATGAGCCCGAACGTCATGACGGCGACGGCTTTACGCCAACCGGTGCCGACGCGGCGCTGTTCGGCGGCGAAGTGGTCGGGGTTG
This sequence comes from Mycobacterium sp. NGS24, assembly GCF_059813065.1. Taxonomy (NCBI): domain Bacteria; kingdom Bacillati; phylum Actinomycetota; class Actinomycetes; order Mycobacteriales; family Mycobacteriaceae; genus Mycobacterium; species Mycobacterium sp. NGS24. The sequence goes on along the minus strand of NZ_JCALDW010000022.1, from coordinate 23,508 downwards.
TCGCCGCCGGCGTATCCGGAGCCGCCGATGAACGGCTCCCCCGCCCCACCGATGGGGCCATCGAACAACGGCTGTGACCCCGTTTGCGGGCCGCGGGGTTCCGGCTGCGGCGACCACTCCCCCTGCTGGACAGCCCTATTCGATCCTGACGGAGGCCCGAAGAAGTCACCCACTCCCGGATCCTGGGCCGCCTGCTCACGGGCTGCGGCGATCGCCCCGGCAGACATGATGGTGGTCTGTTCGGTGATGTCAGGTCCGTCGGGGCGACGGCTCTGAAACCCTCGCGGCGCCCCCGGCGTCGTGGCCGCCGATGGCTGCTGGTGGCGTGGCTGGGCGGAATGCTGGCCCGGCGCCGACTGTGCCTGGCCCGGCGCCGACTGGGCTGGTCCCTGAGGCGACTGCAGCGGTCCGGCGGGTTCTTGCGGTGGCCCCGAGGGCGACTGCAGCGGTCCGGCGGGTTCTTGCGGTGGCCCCGAGGGCGACTGCAGCGGCCCCGCGGGTTCCTGCGGTGCCCCGAAGGGATCCGGGGAGGACGGTGCCGCTCCTGCGGGCGGCGGAGTGTGCGGCGCGGCGCCGGGGACCGAAGCGCCCCAAGGCGGCGATGGCGGTGTGGTGGGCGCGGCCTGCCGATGCGCCCCCGTTTCGGTGGGCGCAGGGGTGTTTGGGCGGCGCTCGCCCTCGAACTTGTTCACCGCGGCGGTGGTTTCCTCGGCGCTCTTGTCGGGCTCGTTGTCTGAAGAGAAGAAGTCAGATGGTGTGCTCATCGTGTTCGCTTTTCCGTTTCGATTCGATTGTCAGATGTCGTAGTTCTCGTTGGGAAACCAAGTGCCCGAGGGCAATCGGTCGGTGAGGTCACGCACCGCCATCGAGATGGCGAATGGCTCGCCAGGCGCGAAGATCGAGTTGCCGCCGTCACGCGGCTCCCCCGACGGGGGGCTTACCAGGATCAGTCCCACCTCGGTGCTGATCAGGTTGACACTGACGTCGGTCTGGTGCCGGGCACCGTTGATGGCGTCATGCGCGGTCAGCTCGACAGTGATCCGATCGCCCGTACGGGCCAGCTCCATGATCTCGGCGTCACGTTCAGGAACGCCGAGATCGGTCAGGGTCTCCATGATGTCGGCGCCACGGGCAATGCGCTCGTCGATCTGCTTGCCGATGTCCATCCGCAACTCGAACTCGGCAAACCGGGCCGGCGGCTGATCCTGGGGCAGGCCGGCGCTGATGATGGGCACGATGGCTTCGCTGTGGGTCAGCTGCAGCGGGGTGAAGGTGACCATCTGTGCGTATCGCAAGGCGACGACCACCTCGGGCGGCGAAACGCGAGCGAGGACGCCGCGCAGGATCTGATCGGGGTCAATCATCGTGAACCATTCCAGCCATTGGGTGGCCTGGCAGATGGTCCGAATGGATTCGGCCACTGAGGGTTTCACGCGGCCCTGGTCGTCGATGACGCCAATCTCAGTCAGCTCGGCCAGGCACCGTTCGTTGAACGGTGCGCGCTCGCCGGGGTCGACGTAGGGGGCCGTGATCGCGAGCTTCCACGGATAGGTTCCGGCGCCGAGATGCTCGGCCAGGAACCAGGCCTGGTGTGCGGTGACCTCCACTGCCTCGAACCTAGCCATCGTCGTCACCGCCCTTAACGGGTGGGGCGGCCTTCTCCAATTCTTCGAGCACGGGCTCCAGCGCACGCTCGGTGATCAGCGACATCGACGTATTCCATCGTTGCTCTTGGGCCTTGAGCCGTTTCAAGGTGGAGCGTTTGAGGCGGAGCGTGGTGGCTGTCTTCTCGTCCTGGTCCAACATCTTCTTGGAAAGTTCCTGGACAAGGGCGCCGCCGACGCTCTCCGATTCCGTCGTGGCCATCGTGACTCACCCCTTTCTTGCTGGGTCTTTGCCCGTGCGCTCGCAGTAGAGCACACAAGCAGGACACGGCAAATAGATTGCTTACCCCGCTAGCCGATACGGTCGATAGCTCTACGCGCCGCATCAGCCAGCTATCAGTCTGCCCTGAACTGATAGGGGCATCGCGCACTAATCTGCGCTGAGTGCATATTCAACAGCTCGGCGCATACGCGGCGCATATGCGCATATGCGCCGAACGCATACATACATAGGCGGCATCCAGCGTGCGGTCGGGCGGTCCCACACGGCTCCTCGGCGAGGCGATTAGTGGCCGGTGTCCGTTGGCGGTGAGAGACTGCCTTCCAAGGCGGGCCAGATCGACCCCTCCCCTCCCCCATCGGCCTGGCGCCGCCCCATCCGTCACAGTGGTGACGTTTCGTCACAGTGACGGCTATCAGTATTGGCCCTGTCACGGTGATGCACCGTGCATCACGCTTCTGGGCCGACACGCCGCGCAATCTCTTGGCGGTGTCAGGGTCAACAAATACTCTTATACCGGTATTCAGGAAGGAGTCACACTCGTGACCGACACATCCACCCGGTCGACGCGCCGCCCGGTCAAGGCCGCCGGTAAGCGCAAGACAGCCAACCGATTCGCCAAGTTCGCCGGCGGCGATGCGGACACCGAGACGAACCTCTCCCCCGCCCCCGCTGACGAACCCACACCCGAAGCCAGCGGACTGATTGGCGGAATGTCCGCCGTGGCCGCCGACGAGGCCCACCGCGTCGTTAACCTCGCCGTGGCCGAGATCGCACCCCACCCCTTCAACGACGACGCCCGATCGCAGCCGCAGCCCGGTGACGCGAAATGGGAGGAACTGCTCAACGGGGTCCGAACCAACGGCGTCCGCCTGCCTGTGCTCGTCGTACCCCGAGACTCATTCGCTGCTGCCAGACCCACTGCCGCGCAACACATTTCCCCAGAAGCGAAGTACGTTCTGGTCTATGGGCACCGTCGCCGCGCCGCGGCGCTGGAAGCCGGGCGCGACACCGTTCCCGCAGTCGTCGATGACTCGATCATGGCCGAAGACGGCGACCTCGACGCGATGGCCACCGAAAACCTTGGCCGACAAGACCTCTCGGAACTCGCCGAAGCTGACCTGTTCGCACGCTATTCAGAGATCGGCTTATCCCAACGCGCGATCGCCGAACGGCTGGGAGTCGACCAAGCCACCGTGTCGCGCCGCCTGGCACTGCTCCTACTTGCCCCCGAAGTCCGAACCGCGGTCGAGGCCGGCGACCTCAAAGTCACCGAGGCGGCGCACTTCGCCAACCTGCTGCCCTACGGCCCGCCGCGGCGCTGGCAGAAGACGAAGGATCCCGAGCAGGACACCGATCAGCGCCGCGGTGAGCAGATCGCCGCGCTGCGCTTCGTCGTCGAGAAGGACTGGACCGGCAAAAGCGCCGCCGAACGCGTCAACGCCGAACGCGTGGCTCGCGGTGAGGCCGAGGCCTTGGGGGTGGCAATCGTCGAGGATCCGGAAGCCGAACTCGGGCCCAGTTTCTACGACCACCGCATCAGCCGGGACGCCCTGAACGACCCCGCTGACGCCTTCGGGGTCATCAACCCCCACACCGGGCAGCTCGATCTGTACCGCCGCACAGCACCGCAGCCGGCTGCCGCGGAGCCCGCGCCGATCGCGACCGAGACAGGCGACGCGCAGCCGGCACCGCCCGCTGCCGATCGCGCCACCGACCCCGCAACAGTGCCCGATGACGACGCGGCGGCGGGGGAGCAGGACACCTCCGGCGAGGATGCTGGCGCAGATGCTGAAGCTGCGGCCCTCGCCGAGCAGAAGAGCGCCGACGCCGCCGCGGCGAAGGCCGCACAGGCGCGCCGGCGAGACGCCTGCGCCGGACTCATCAACCACCCGCCGAGCAACGCAGACCTCCTCAAGGTCCTCGTCCGCCAGTGTCTGTCGGGGGTCAGCGCCCGCAGTCAGACCTCCGCGGTGAAGGCCCTCCTAAAGGACTGGGACGCCAGCGTCGACGGAACGGGGGAGAAGGCCCGCAACACCCGCGCCTGGCACCTCGCCGTCGCCTCGGCGGAACTGCACACCGCCGAACTCAAGGGTGCATGGGACGACGACGCGATCACCCACCTCGAAATGCTGACCGAACGGGTCGGCTACCAGCCCACGGAGTGGGAGAACCGACGCCTGACCGAGGCCGGTGGCCGGTGATGCACCGTGCATCACCGATCCCAGTAGCCCCGCGTGATGCACCGTGCATCACCAGCACCGCCAACCCCGCGTGATGCACCGTGCATCACCTGCACCATCCACACCCCTGATGAATACCGCATCGACCATCCGCACCACCAGCGACAGGAGAGCCCCCTAGATGTCCACTTACACGGTCGCCAACATGTCCGGCAGCGTCGGAAAGACCACCACCGTCGTCACCGCCGCAGTCCAACTCGCCGCATCCGGCTTACGCGTCCGGGTCATCGACCTGGATCCGCAGGCCAACGCGACGACCTGGCTCGGCTACCCCGACATCGGGGGCACCACCATCGCCGACGTCCTGCGCCTGGACGCCACCATCAACGACATCGAGCGTCCCGCCCGCATCATCGACTACACCGAAGACGGAGATCTGCTGTTCAGCGACGACCCCGACGCGCTCATCGACAACCTCACCATCGTGCCGGCGGCGCGATCCACTTTGGACAAGCTCATGGTCGAGCTGCCCGCCGTCGTCGGGGGAGTCATGCGCCTACGCGACGCCCTCGAAGCCGCCACTTCGGTCGATGTCACCCTGATCGACTCACCCGGATCCAACAGCGCACTGGTGACCGCAGCGCTGATCGCGTCCTCCGTCGACGAGGACGGCCCTGAAGGCTCGTGGGGTCTCATCACCTGCACCAAGCCCGCAGGCAAGGAATCAGAGGGCATTCAAGCGCTGCTGCGCGAACTGGCGATCGTCAAAAAGACCTTCCGGATCGACATCCCGCTGCTGGCCATCGTGCCGTGCGCCGTGCCGGCCAGCGGAACGGTCTATCAGCAGCAGATGGAGTACCTGGTTGAAGGCTTCGGGGACAAGGTGACCCCGGCCGTGCGCCGCAGTTCGATCGTCGACGAGGCCTACACCAACTACCGGCCCGTCCCGCTGTACGGGTACCGCGCAAAAGACGTCAGCAGGGACTACGAGAACGTCATCGCGCACATGAAGAGTCACGGAATGTTCCGCCCCGCGGCCATCAATGCCTGACAACGGCCACCACGCACCGGCTGCAGACGCCAGCAGACTCAGCAAGCTCAACGTGCCCGCCGAGCTGCACCAGCGCGCCCGCGCCGCGGTACGCATCGTGCGCCGAGTCACCGGGCGGCGCTACACGATCGCGCAGTTCGTCACCGAAGCCTTCGTCGCACAACTGGCCGTGATCGCCCGCGACTACAACGGCGGCCGCGAGATCTACCCGGACACCGAACCCCTCGAACGGGGCCGAGGATAAGTTCCCCACACCGAACGCCCACGTCCCGGTTCCACTGCCGATAAAGCGATTCCCGGCCGTGTCGCTCACAGCGCCGATAGTGAGTACACACATCGCGACGAGGGGATCGACTTGGGCACCGAGCAGTTCGCCGACCCGGCATCTGACCCGGACTGGATGGCCAGCCAGGACTACGCCGCCAGCCGCCCAGCGCCGGCGCCCCCATCCATCGACCCCACCGTCCGCGCACCCCTGGACTACGCGTACACCGCAGCCGAGATCATGGCGGCCCTTCCGCGCTCAGAAGCAGTAGACATCGAGGCCCTGCCCACCGATCTGCAACTCAAAGCCCGGTCCCACGGCGACGATCTGAGCAACATCATCGAGTCCGAGCAGATGACCACCCGGCACCGCCGCGACGTCATCTGGACCGAGATCGCCCGCACCGCCCGCGTCGTCATACCACTCGCCAAGTACGGAACGCCCGTCGCCGCCGTGATGGCAGCCGTACTGATGACCATGCATCGGTGGAACCATCCAGATACCGCGATGGCCGAAACCCTCGCCGCCTCCAACCCGTTCGGATACATCGGAATCGTTCTCATCGCGGCCGCACTCACCGCTGGGGTAGCGCGGCGACGCGCGGACACCGCACCGCACTGGGTGTACTCCGAAGACGAACTGGAAACCCTCGACGCGGCCTCCATCGACTGGCCGGCCGTACCCGAGGAACTCGACCGCTACGCCAACGGCGAGGCCTTGCGGCGCGAATGGCACGGAACCTGGCTGGCGCGAATACAGCCTGGGGGAGCGGCACTGGTGTGGAGAGAACCCCACCTCGTCGCGGTGGCCACCCTGTTAGGCCGCGACATCCGGTCCAGCCCGGCGTGGCGCAGCGACCTGCTCGACGTCCACCGCGTCCGCATCGACCTGGACCGCACGCTCTCCGACATCTATCGACGAGCGCACCGCATCTGGCGCGCCCGCGCCAACCTCGTACCTCCGGCGACCAAGGACCCCGGCGACGTCGTGACGCGCCGCAACACCGAGATCACCGATGCCGCCGACGACGCCTGGACCACCCTGGTCGCGCTGGTGCGCCAGCTGCAGGACTACCGCCAAGCACTGATCCCGGTCGACGCGATCCACGCCGAAATCGTCGCGCTGCAGCAGAGCAGCTTGCGCATCACCGACGCCGCTGTGCGGCAACTGCACGTCGACGCCGCCGGCAACGCTTTGCACACCGGCGCAGTCGGTGCGGCAGCAGGAGAACTGACCGACCTCAACGCCAACCTCGCGGCGCGGCTGACGACACTGCGCCACAACCTCACCGCCGCCACCAACGGACTTGCCCTCCGCGCGCCATGAAGCGCGCCGCCCCGAACCGAAAGTGCGCCATGACCTCTCAGCCCCAGACCTCAACGCCGGTGCGCCCCGCCAATTGGCTCACACGCCCACCCCGGCCACCACTCACGCGTCTTCGTTGAACTCGACCAGTAACCGCCGCGGCACAGGAGACAAAGAACCCGAATGGCCCCCACCACCATCACATTCCGCACCGACCGCGGCGTGATCGCTTACAGCGCCATGGAGCGCCCCCAACCCGACGACCCCGGCCGCGTCGCCAACGGACTCCTCGGCGGCGATCCCTCCCTCGTCGCCATCGTCCGCGAGATCCTGGCCGGCAGCATGCCCAAGAGCGTGCGCGTGGCCGAACCCAATGTCGACTACGTATTCACCGCGAACCGTGACACCCTCGCCGATGTCGCCGCCGCGATGCTGGTCGCCGGCAACGGCCGAGGCCGGCTCTCCGACGCCGGCTGGGACGCCCTCGATGCCGCCATGACCTACGAGCCCGGCCCCGGCACCAACAGCCCCGTCATCTACTGACATGTGCCGCGCAGTCCTCGACGGCGGCCGCCGCTGCCCCTGCACCCGAGGCGACCGGCGCCGCGCCTACCAACGCATGCGCTACGCCGCCCGCCAGGCCGCGGCCGCGGCCGATGAACTGTGCGAATCGGAAGCCGCCGTACAGACGGACTCGATCACATCGCAGGACCGTCGCGCCACGACCGCGGCCGCCGTCGACTCGGCCCTCGCGGCGCTGCGTGACCCTGAGCGCAGCAGCCACCCAGACGTTCACGACGCCTACCTCAACGCGGTCCTAGATCACGGTGCCGTCGTGCGCGACGTCGCCGGCCAACGAATCGAGAACGCCTACGCCGAGCGCGGCCTCGACGACGCGTCTGTTGAGGCCGAAGCTGCCGCAGTCGCAGCTGAACTCGAACAGATCGAGGCACGGTGGCGCGAGACCAAGAACGGCTCCAGCGCCTACCTCACCGCCGACGGAGCCGCGTTCACCGCCGAGGGGGCGGCAGCACTAGACGAAGCGCGCAACGCGTACTCCGCCGACAAGATGGCCGTCTACCGCCGCGCAGGCGACCGATCCAAAGACATCAACGAGCAGCGCGCCCAGATCGCCCGAGAGATCTACTACGACGAGCTGTCCCGCGAGCGCAGCTTCGGCGGCCCGGCGGCGATGGCGTTCGTGCCGTCCAACACCGCCAAGATGACACGCGCCGACCGTGCGATGTTCAGTGCCACCACGGCGCTGTATCCCGACGAGATGGTTGAGCACGCCAACAGTCTCGGCGACATGCTCGCCAAACGGTCGAAGGCCCGCGCCCACTACACCGCCGGCGCCCGGCAGCGCAGCCGCCGCACCCGCACCGAAGTGTTTGATCTCAAGGATGCGATGGAGTACGGCCGGTTCCGGTTCAACCACTTCATCGACTCGCCCGCAGACATGGCCCGCGGCGCCGGCTCGATCCGCGACCGCTACAGCGCTGAAAACGCATTCGTGCCGCGAACTCCCGACAACGAACGCAAAGTCGGCGAGCTGGTCGCCCAGCACAACGAGAACCGCCGCCAATACGCCACCGTCGAGTACGCCACCGCCATCCCGAAAGACGGTGGAGAACCCTACGAGGTCATGTACGTCAAAGGCCCCAGAAAGCGGGTCACGACGGAGGTCACCGGAATCAGCGCCGAACTGACCTTCAGCGACGCTTCGTCAATGACCCATGAGCTTGGCCATCGCATGGAGGACCGCAACCCGGAGATCTCAACCGCCACGAAAGCCTTCCTGCGTCGGCGCACGGCCGGCTTGGCACCCGAACGCTACGCACGCTCCGAGATGACGGTCAGCGATGGCTTTGCCGACCGCTACATGGGCAAGGACTACGCCGGCACACACCACACCGAACTGTTTTCCTGCGGCATGGAAGCTGTGACCCAAGGCCGCTTCGGCGGACTCGTCGGCCGCCCCCAGGTCTTCCTGCCGGCGCCCGGCGGCCTCAGCGCCGCCGACCGCGCCCAACGGCCCAAACCCGACACTGAGCACCTCGCGCTCGTTCTCGGCCTACTGGCCTCGGCGAACAAGCGCATCCGCTGATTCGTGCGCCAGGGTGCTCTTGCTCGATTCGACCGCGTGTCCAGCAGCCTGGATACCCTCACCAGGTGGCACTGATGAAGCGGGCGGCTGAGCGTCGGCAGGTCTCGGAGGGCACCGTGACTGGCATCGCCGCAGACTCCGATGCCCCGCTTCGCGCGGAGGACTTCCAGCCCGACTGGTTCCCCGGCGATGTGGAAGACCCCTCAGAGACCTACCCGGACTTGGCGCCGGCCGCAGAGGCGGACCGCGCACAGACGATCGCGCCGCCAGCCGCAGAGGCCGTCGACGATGAGCGGGACTCCGCGCCCTCAGCGCCCACAAGCCAACGGCCAAACAGCGACGAGCCTTGGCAGCCTCCGCAGTGGCAGTACTTGACGAAGAGGGCTCGGGTGAATCAACACCAGAACCCGAGAACCGCTTGAGGGACAAGGAATGAGCAGCTCAAGACGTCACCACGGGCGCTCAGTGACCATCACAGCAGGTTCCACCCATAGCTGAAGCATCAGGCGCGCCGCCCCGTTACCGCTGGCCACAGGAACGGACACCCAGGCGATCCACCCGCCGTCGGCACGCCGTAGCCAGGCCTGGAGGGTGCCCTCCATCCACGGCTCCATCCTCAAGCCTGACCCGCGAACGAACAACGGCAGCTCGTCCTGCCGGCGCGAGCACGTCCCGAGGCCGGGAAACACCCGCATCATGTCGACCCACACGTGTCGATGCACTCTGAACAGGTTCCGGTATGGCCCCGACTGCGGCCACTGACTGAACTCCGGCTCCGTCATGGCTCGTCGACACGCTCGCGCCGCGCCGCCGCCCGCAGATTGCGTTCATCCATCGCGAGCAGCAGACAGTCATCTCCGAGCGGAGGTGAGTAGTGGGTGAACTCGCACGAGCGGCAGAAGTGGGTCCGGTGCGATTGACCGCATCGGCATTGCGCGATCCCAACGAGCGTCCTTTGCGGACCGAGGCTCGCTCCACAGGCGCTGCACTGTGTGGGCCGCGGTTCGGCCCATCCGTGTGCAGTCCTGCGCAGCTGCGTATGCGGACCGAGGAGCCGCCGTTCTTCCACCTCAACCATCCTAGTCGAACAAACGTTCGAGTTGACAGAGTGGGTCAGCTGGGCGAGCGCCTACTGCTGGCACAATCGCCACTTGTGGGCACGCACAAGCATTGCTTGTGCGTGTCAGGGTCGGTCGATAGCATCGCCGACGTGTTCAGAACGCAGGCCGCGGACGTGATCGCGTGACTAGTGGCGATCCCACCGTCGCGCTGATTCAGGCTGCGGCGCAACGCGATGCAGACGACTTCGCCGCAAGAATGGCCGACTCATCCCTGGAGGCAGCGGTCGACGTCTGGCTGCGCCGGATCGCCAGGCGCAAGGTCAGTCCTGCAGCACGAACACGGCTGCTGCGTGCCGTCGAGCGGGGAGATGCAGCGGACACGAAAGGTGTTCAGCTCACCCGTGCGGCTCTGCTACGCAAAGCCGGCCTCGACGAGCGTCCCGCCGCGGCCGCGGCGATCGCGGCCGGCGCGACCTACACCGAGGTCGGTGCCGTTCTCGGTATGACCCAGCAGGGAGCGAGCGCGCGGATCCGGCCTTACCTCGCGGCCCGGCCCACTGGCGGAGATCAGTCGTGATCGGTGCGGGAGTCGAGCGGCACGTCGTCATCATCACGACGGCGGGATCGTTTAACGCGCGAGGCGATCGGCTCACCGGACCCGTCGACGCGGTGGACAAACTCGAGAAGCTGATCGACTGGGCGCACCAGCGCGGCGGGCTGCGCCCCGTTCCGGTCGACGGGGAGGGCGAACCAGAGCCGGCGCGCATATGGATGCTCGGCGAGGCTTGCGCCCTGCTCGGGGGCGCGCCCGCGGCGGCGGACGTTGAGATCGCCGATCAGATCGGGCAAGCACTCGCCCCGTTGGTGACCCGAGGGTGGGAGCTGAGCGCCAGGCCGACGAAGGCGCTGATGCTCAGCCGTGGTCAGGGCGCGCAACGGATTTGCGTGGAAGTGCTTGCCGAGCGCGAGCCATGGCTGGCGGCTGGCCAGCATGCGGCCACCGATGATCCTGCCGAACTCGGCAGGCGGCTGCAGCAGTGGTTCACCGCACTGGGTGTGCTGCCTGCAGCGGGCGCCGCGGCGTCGGGCGCGGTCTTGAGCGACCACATCATGCGCGCCCGAACGGGACGGCGCGGCGCGGTGGTCACCGCCGCGGGCGCACTGCCGGCGTGGGTGCAACCCGAGGTCGAGATCCAGCCGACCTGGTGCGCCTCGTCGGCCGAGGTAGAGCAGCAGTTTGTCCGCTCCGACGAGCTGGTGTGCCTGACTCAGCAGTGCCCGCAGCTGGCCTCGGCAGGGATGCTCACGCTGGGGCATGGCCAACCCCAGTCGTTGGAAGCCGCGGCCGCGGCCGGCAGCGCTGCGGAATCCAAGCGGCCCTTCGGGCTGTGGCGGGCGACGCTGCCCGCCGGCGACGGCCTGAACCTGCCAGAGATGCTGCCGCTGCCGCATCCGCAGATGCGCCCCGACCACGCAGTCCAGGTGTGGCTCACCACAGAAGATCTCGACGGCCTGACCAAGGACATCCGCGACGGCGGCGCCGGGCTGAGCATCGAACAACTCGCCATCGACGAGGCGATCGTGTGGCCCCAGCAGGGCCGGGTCCTGGAGGCGTGGGCAACCCGTCTGCGGGAGGCCCGAGAAACGTTCCGTGACGAAACGGCGCTGCAGTATCTGGTCGAGTCCGTCGCGGCCGAATACCTCACCGCGCTGGCCGATCCGGACTTGTGGTCTGAGGAGGCCTGGAGGCACCACTTCCAACCCGCCTGGACCGCGGCGATCGCTGCACACACGCGATTCCGTGGGCGTCGTGCCGCGATGCGAATCTCGCGCGAATACCGGTCTTGGCCTGTCTACATCCGCGGCGTCGACATGCTTTACACGCCGGGGCGTGATGAGACTACCGGCGCACCAATTGATTTGGCGGACACGCATACCCGACTCGGACGGCTGGCAGCTACACGTCGTGTCGAGCTGACCGACACAACGGTGCTTGCCGTGCTGCTCGCCGAGTCCACGTCCGAGGTGGCCGCCGCGCTCACCGGCGCCCTCGGCATGACCGAAGACGCCACCGCGCCCAGCCTGCCGGCTGACGACGCCGGGACAGTGGCCCCGGAACCCACCGTGGTCGCGGATGACCACCGCGCTGAGGAAGAGCCCGCGTCGCCGGTCGCCGAGGACGACGAGCCGCCGGTCGACGAACAGCATGAGGAACCGGCACGTTTGAAACAACCGGCTGTCGAGACGGTCGAGCACGCACCGTCGGAGGGTGGTGTGCCCGCCGCGGTGTTGCATACCGATGGCCTGTGGCTTCCCGACGGTTCGCACATCGAGTTCCCTGAGCCGCTCGTACATGTTGGGCAGGTCGCTGATCTGGCTTATACCCACCACATCGGTTACCAGCTGACCGCGAAATTCGCTGAACCCGGCCAGATCTGGATCACCGAAGATGCCTGCGCTGCGTTCGGCATCGACGTCGAAGCCATCAGCCGGCGAGACCGCGCGAAGTCGCTACGCCAACTGACCGAGGGCATCGACTTCGTGGCCCTGGCGGTTGCCGAAGGATGGAGCCTGGGTGGGGCGGGGGAGGACCCCACCGCCCATCGCCTCGGCACCTGGACGCGGGTGTACCGCGAGGACAAGCGGGGCGTGATGATCGCCCTCGTTCCCGGCATGGGCACCAGCCCCGACGAAATGCCAGTCCTGGCTGACGATCCGACCCCGGCCCAGCTCGCGCGCCGACTGCAGCTGCTGGCTGATGCGCTGCGGTTCCCCTGGAAGATAAACGCAGGCGTGACCGCTGTCGACTTGATGCTGCAGACCCGCACCAAGAAGTGGTCACCTCAGGAGTGGCGGTCGGTGGTATTCGCGCCGTCGACAACGACGCCGCCGTTCGGCATCGGTGACGTCGAATCGGACTTCGACTGGTCGCGACCACCTACTGAGGATGAGAGCCAGCGTCGGTACCTGCACGCCTACGACCGTGGAGGGTCCTACGTGGCCGGCATCGCCGGTCTGGAACTGCCCATCGGATCTCCTACGCATCACCCCGAGGGCGCGGAGTTCGACGCCAAGACGCCGGGTTACTGGCTCGCCGAGATCCCCGAAGGCTCCGACTGGCGTATGCCATATGTCCTCAATCCCAGGGGAATTCAGTTCACCGGACCCAAGTGGGTGACCACACCGACCATGGAGCGCGCGATCGCACTGGGCTATCAACCCCAGATCCTGGAGGCCTGGACCTGGCCCCAGCACGGCCGCGTGCTGCTCGGCTGGTACGAGCGGTTCCGCGACGCAAGCAGCTCGTTAGACATCGACGACCCCGATGCCCAGGCGGCCCGTAACCAGGCCAAGGTGATCCGCACCCACGGTATCGGCATCATCGGCTCGGACGAGTACCTCAAGGGCAAGACCGCTTACAGCCCGGAGCGGCGCCTGCACGTGCTGGCCAAGGCGAAGGCCAACATCGTCTACCGACTGCAGCAGATCGGGGAGAAGAGCGGTCGCTGGCCGTTGGCGGTGGCCACCGACACCGTGCTGTACGCCTCCGACGATCCCGATCCGGTCTCCGCCTGGCCCGGTGATCCCTCGACGTTCGGCCGCGGGTTCGGGCAGTACAAACCGGAAGGGTCCGCTCTGTTGGCCGACCATCTCGACTACCTGAACGGCCGCGACTACCGCGGCAAACGCGAGCTGATTTCCGCAGCGGACTGGGCGACCGCCCGCGCTGGCGATGACGGGAGCACATGATGGCGCGGAACAACCGACGGCGCAGCAGGATCGACAGCAACGACCTGGCCGGCTACGGCTCGGTGGCTCACGGAACGGTCAACATCGACCGCGCGGCCCGCGGCCTCGGGGCATCTAAAACCGAAGTGCGACAGGCGTTGCGGCAAGCACAAGCCGCGCAGTCAAATACCTTCTATCGACGAATCTCCGGCAAGTCCGAAGGGGACTCCACCGAGGGCACCAGCATGCGCGGAATGCTGCAGGCGGCGTTCGGTCGCGGCCCCCGCGGCGGCGCCGTCGACGCCCGCGCCGCAGCGCAATCCCTCGGGGTGTCGACGGGCACAGTGCGCCGCTGGGCCGCCGGTACCCAGAAGCCCTCGCCCAGCCGCCTTGCCTCGATCCGCCAAGCCGCCCGCCAGGTCACCACCACGAAGAGGGGCCGCCGGTCGGCCACCGCCGACTTCCGCGCCAGCGCCAAGGGCAGTCAGGCGCTCAAGGGCGGCAGCAAGATCTGGGTCAGCGGCGAACAGGGCGTTGGCGGCGCCGACCAGGGCTACGCCCGCGACCGCCGCGTTGCCACTACCATCAGCCCCTCGGAGATTGAGGCGATGCTGCGCGCCTACGAAGACGGCGGAGACAGCGGCCTGCGGGACTGGATGACATCGTTCTTCGACGGAAAGTACGTCGAAGGCTGGGATTTCGTCACGATCGACGACTTCGGCATAGGCATACCTGAGTGAGCGCCGCAGCGGTGATCCGACCGGCCCGCGGACCGCGGTGGACACGCCAGCGGCTCATCACCATGCTGCTGGATTGCTACGGCCCCACACCGCGCGGCGCGGTGGACGTGGCGACAGTCGCGCACTACGCCGGCGTATCAACATCCACGGTGCGCCGCTGGCTGGCCAAGACCCCGGACGGGTCGCGCCGCATGTTAATTCCGAAGCACCGACTGCGCCAATTACAGTGCGGCCCTGCAGAGGTAGAGCGGCGAAACGCTCAGCAGTACTCGCATGCGCTGGCCGCGCTCGCCTCGATCGACGACGAGAAGTCGGTGCTGCCGGTGTGGCGCGAACAGGGTTGGCTCGACCAGCACACCGTTGCCGTCCTCGCCATCCATCAGCGCCCGTGGCGCCAGGTCGCTGTGACCAACGGGACTCGGCGCGCCCTGGGGGAGATGCACCGCCGCGGCGCCACCGTGGACAACCTGGTCGTCCCCACCCGCTTCCACGCACAGGTTCTCGCCCATGCCGTCATGGTTCGCCAGCAGGCCTGGCGCGTTCACCCCGCGGCCCATCTTCTGGCCACCGGCCGCACTCAGGTGTGGATGGCCGACGGACCGGATGTCGACCTCGCCGCCCTGTCGGACACCGCGCTCGCGAGAATTGCCGCTGGTAGCGGGCAGACTGGCTAGGCTCACGCCGTGGCATTGATGAAGCGGTTGTCCATGCGGCGCCAGATACGGCGCACCGCCGAGCAATCGCTCGCGCAGAACCCAATCTTCACCGCGCCGCCGGCTACGCCGCTGTATCACTCGGCACCACCGGAAGTGAGCGTTGCGCGACTCGGCGCAGACAACCCTGACCAGCTGCCGGCATCAGCTGCGGTCAGCGCGCCCGAGGCCAGCACCGCCGAAGGGTCTCGGCCGCCCGTGCAGGTTGAGCCGGCCCCGCCGTCAAGCGCCTCGTCAGTCGACACAAGCAGCCAGGACCCGAGCCAGCCGGCGTTGCGTGCGCCGAGACCTACCATCCCGACACCGGCCCCAGACGCTGAACAGGACGAATGGCAGCTGCCGCAATGGCAGTACACGTCCAAGCGAGCACGGGCCAACCAGCAGCAGGAGCAGCGCAAGAAGCGCCGTTGACCGCGGGGTGTGCAACTGGCGATTCTGCCCAGTTGCACAGCTGGGGAGTCGAATCAGCGGGCGGGCGAGTAGGCCGCGGTTCTGCTGATTGGGTGCAGATAGGGCGGCCGTATGCTGGCCGACCCCAACGCTCCGACCGTGCAGCCGTCGCGGGAGTCGACACAGCGTTGCGGGGCGGTGCGACCAAGGACACCGGGTTCGTGTTCGTGGCCTGCCGTCCACGGGGGCACGTCGGGCGTCTCCTCGACCTCCCAGCGGCTGACCAGCCCCTCACCGACACCGCGGTGCTTGCCGATGGACGGTAGGTCGGTGAGAAGCTCACGGATGCGGTCGGGATCGCCCACAGCCCGCCACGTCAATGTGGTCGCCAGGTGGGCCATCACGGGGACGACGCGGCGTTGGTAGCGCCCGGTGCTGTCGGAGACCGCCTGGCTGCCGATGGACGGACTGAGGTGCTGCAACCGCGACCGGTCGGTTCGCGAGGTGCGCCAGCGGATGTCTGGATCGGGGATCTCGTGTGGGCGGGGATGCCGGTCGGCAAAGGTGGCCATCCAATGCCAGTCGTCATGGTCGGGGGAACCGCAACGAGCCAACGGTAGGTCGAGGTCTTCGGGAATCTGGTCGTGCTGGTAGGTGAAATGTTCACCGACACTGCGTGCTTCCCATTTCCTTCGATGCCACAGCACCGAGGCCAGCAGCCCGTCGAAGGCCACGCCCCAGGGGCGGGACAGCACGATTCCGTGCGGTGTGGTGGCGGTGATCTGTAGGGCGATCATGGTCGGTTCAGCTGAGTTGGGACAGCGCGGCGATCGCCTCGTCGCGGTGGGCGCCCAGTTCCTCAGCCCAGTCGACTCCGGTGTCCGGAAGCTGGCCACGCTGGACGGTTTCGGTGATGGTGGCGCTGACCTGGCCGTGGCCGGCGGCGATCCGGCCGCCCAGGTGGCCGCGTGTGGCGAATTCAGCGAGGACATCCCGGAAGAAGGCGGCCTGCGCCGCGGTGGCGTTGGTGAGGCGCACCCAGCTCTGCAACCGGGTGCCGGCCGGAAGAGTCTCAACACCGAAACGGCCCAGCGGACTGCTGTTTTCATCGAGATCGGCGTTCGGGGACTGGGCGGTGCTGGTGCGGTGATCCGAGAGGTGACTAAACGATTCCTCGGCGACCCCGAGCACAGCCGGCAGCGTGACCGAGCGGGCAGGTCTGGGCAGCAGGTGAGACAGCTCGGCGATCTCGGGGAGCACCTTGCCGACGGTGAGCAGCCCGGACATGATGCGCCCCGAGGCTGCCCCGCCGAACACGGCGACCTGGGGCAAAAGAGTCTTGAGGCGCCGCTCTTCCTCGTCGGTGAGCGGGCGCGCGGACTTGGCGAGCCGGCCGCCGTTAGTGAGTAGGTGCGCTGCCGGGATGGGCAATGCCGTGTCCTCGTAGTCGAGCACGCCGGCGGTCAGCGCCTCACCGATGCGGCGCAGGATCCCTCGGAAGCTGCTCCCGGACACGATCGGCACCTGCATCACCTCGCCGGCGGGGCCGATGATCTTCTCGCGGCGAAACAGCGCGAAGTTGTCGGTGCCGACGGCGCTGTAGTCCTCGCGGTGCACGATCGAGGACTGAGCCAGGATGTCGATGTCGAACTGAACGCTCAGCAGAGTCATCCGCGTGCCGCTTTCCGTTGGTCGGCAACAGCTTCGGCGATGATGCGGACCCGCAGCAGCAGTGCTGGCAGGCTGTCGCGTAGTACTGCGATAACGGGCAGTGGGGGTTCGCGAAGCAGGGTGGCCAGTTCGAGTCGACGATCCCGTTGCCGCGGCGCCGGTGCGCCGAGCTGTCCGGACACATCCGACCACCAACGATCGAGGGTGTCGGCGCGGTAAGCGGCACGCCGAACACGTCCGGGCAGCTGCTCATCCCAGTAGGTCTTGCGGTAGCGGGGATCGGCGACCCAGCTGGTTTCCCAGTCGATCCCGTAGTGCAGCAACAGCAGCAGCCGCTCGGCGATCGCGTGCGGTCCGTCGACGGGAGGAAGTTCGGGCACGGTGGCCTGCCACGCCTGTGTGGGGGTGAGGGCCGCTGTCATGGCCGGAAGCGTAGCGGCCGGTGCTGCCACGGCCAGCTAATGCGGTTTTGGGTCTACTCGCGCCGGGGGCGGGTTGGTGAGGACACGGGCGGCCGCCCACAGGGGTGGGACGGCGCGCCAAGGCTGCAGCGACGTCCAAGCGGCCAGGATGCGCGTCCACTGGTCAGCGGGCTGGGCGCTCAGCAGCCGTGACGGTGGAGCTGAATGGTTCAGCTGTGGCCACGTGGCGCCGACGGTGGTGCGCAGCCACACCAGGTCGGTGAGTCGGTCGGCTGCGGCGATGTCCCACGCCACGACCAGGCCGTCGGTGGCGAGGTGGCCCCACTCAGCCGTCGGCAGGATGTGGCGCCGGCGCGCTGTCGGCAGGACCACGGCTTGCGTGCTCGTCAGTGCTGCCGAGGTGAGGGCCGCGGCCAGCTCGGCGCCGGCGGAGTACTCCGTGACGGAGGTGTCGGTGATCAGCAGTGACGGCTGGGTGGTGGGCTGGCGGCTGTAGGCCCAGGCGCAGGGCACGCACAGCCGACGCGACCCGAACGGCCACGCGTCGAATCCGGTGAACTTCTCGGAGATGATGCGTGCGCTGGTGACCGTCGGCCCGTCTTCGCCGCATCGACCGCAGCGTCCGTCGACCGGTGCAGGTGCATCGACGGCGGGCCGACCGGCAGCAACCCACGCCGCGGCGGCGGGATCGGAAAGCATGCTGGCGTCACGATACGGCCAGATGGCGGGGCGGATTGCTACGGTGGTCGACACGAAACGCACACAGGGGTTGGGTGAGGGTTTCACCTGAGGCGGTTCCGGGCGGCTGGTGACAGCCGTCCGGGGCCGCCTCCCTCCGTTTCGCCACGACGCGGGTGGCCTGATGGCGTTCGTCCGCGGTGTCCAGTTCGGCCCATACACTGCGGTTTAACCATCTAGCTACGGAAGTCTGAGGCCGCGTGGGCGCCAAGACCGCCAGACCGAACAGAGAGCAGCCCGTCGCCGTCGACGTCGAGGGCGGCGCCATCGGTGCACGTGATGTGAAAGCTGCTCGCGAGGTCGCTGAGGATGCGATGACCGAGCGCTCATTCCAGCGCCTGGCCAACCAGATCACCGACGAGCTGCGCGACGAAGACACCGCCCTGACCCGCGCAGCACGCGACCGCGATCGCGCCACCCCACGGGACGTGAGCCACGTCGACTCCGCGCGACTGCGGGGTGACCTACCCGCGCGCGAGGAGTTCCGCGAGATCCTCAGCGGCCGACAGCGCAAGATCCGCTCGACGGTCAAGAACCAGGTGATGGCTTCGGCGCCGGCATCGCAGCACGCGGCGATCAACAGCATGCTTAGCAGCGAGGACCCCACCGAGTGGCGGCGCATCAACGAACGGCTGCACCTGGCCGCCGGCGACGCCCAGCAGCTCGTCGACACTGACCGCGCCAAAGTGCAGCGCCTCGATCGGGCCATCCAGTCCTACGAGCGGCTCAACGACCGCACGCACCGCGTCTACGTGGCGGTGAGACTGCCCGATAACCACGGCGACATCACCAAGCCCTCCGACCTGCCGGCCAGCCTGCAACCGGGGGCCAGCGTCGCGTTCGATCAGTTCACCATCACCCGACACAATCTGCACGAGACACCTGGGCACGACAGCTCTCGGCACGTGGTGTTCGAGGTCGTGACGAGCCGGGGCATGTATCTCGGCCGGTCCGACAGCGTGGAGGACACCACCCACGTACTCCCCAGAGGAATGCAGTTCGACGTGGCATCCGCCGAACACGTCGCCTACGCAACCCGCTCGGGAGGCTTCAACGAACGCGTCGTCTTGCAACTGAGGGAGCGGTGATGACACGCACCGAATGGACCGTGCACCCCAACCGGTCGGACATCGGCTCCGACGAGCCTGGACAGAACGGTCAGTTCCGGTCGCTCACCCGACCCCGAACTCCGGCCACCGAACCGTGCCAGGCCCGAGTCAAGCTGCCGCGCCGGCTATCCGGTGTCGCCGACAAAGACGGCACGGTGACCTTCGGCGGCAACGATTGGTGGTTCGTCGTCGGCGCCGCGCGCACCTTCGCACGCGAGCACGTCGATCCCGACGTGCCGCCGCCGTTCGGATTCAAGCGCAATGGCCGCTGGCTGTGGTGGGACAACACCACCACTGAGGAGTCCATCCTCGACGGCGCCGACGCCATCGACTACTTGCGCGAGTACCTCGACCGCTTGTTCCCGAGCATGACGATCACGGTTACCGATCAGCGATGACCGCCACGCCGGCCGCGGGGCTGAACATGCAGACACTGCGCGGCATCGCCGCGCGCCGGCGCGGGACGCGGACCCATCAACACCTGCTCGACCGCATCGCCGAACACCTCGACGAGCACGACGGGTTCGTGTCCTGGAGCGGCGGTAAGGATTCCACCGTCGTCGTCGACCTCGCCCGCCAGGTCGATCCGCACATTCCCGTGGTGTTCTTCGACAGTGGGCTGCAGTTCCCCGAAACGGTGCGCTACCTGGAGGATCTCGCTGAGGCGTGGCAGCTGAACTACCAGGCGATCGCAGCCGAGCCGGACCTGTTGACGGTGTTGATCGCCGGCGGCGGGTTCGATCACCAGGCCGTCGATCGGACGTTGCGCGGGCAGCTGGCCGACATCATGATTACTGGTCCCGCCCGCGAAGCGCACCGCCTTCACGGCCGCGGGTCGTTGTGGGGTGTGCGCGCCGAAGAGTCCCACGGCCGGCGGATGCTCTACCGGCGCGGGCTGGCCGCCGAAACCCGTGCACGACAGAACGGTTCACGCAGCGATGTCCGCGCGCAAGCGGGGGGAGTGGTGCGCCGCGCTGACGGGACCATTACCTACGGGCCGATCTGGGACTGGCAGCGAGCCCAGGTTTTTGAGTACCTGGCCGGTCGGGGAATCGAACCGAACCCGCTCTACCGCAAGCTGGCAGCTCTCGGTGTGCCCGAGGCGCAGATCCGGGTTGACTCGATCATCGACGCCTCCAAGCTGTCCAACGGCCACATCGCCTGGCTACAGAAGGGATGGCCGGACCTGTTCGATCGGTTGGCGCGGGCGTTGCCCAGGTTGGCCGAATGGACGTGAATCATGCTGTGCCGCAGATCGTCAGCGGCGGCGGCAACGACGAGAAGCGGCAGATCCTGGTGAGCGAGGACCGCCGTGAATTGACGATCGTCTCACCGCGGGGTCATCGGGCGGTCTACCGCTCCGCTCGGCCGCACGGATTCACTGACGCCGATGTCGGGGCCGCCCGCACGGTCGACTTCAGCACCCGGATCCGGGGCCAAGTCAATCGGGCGCGTGAGGTTCAGATCGGCGCCTGGCTGGTGTGCGCGCACGTCAATACGGGACCGCCGACGTGGTGGAGGCCGCGGATCGAGGTCGGGCCCGGCGCGGTGTCGGTGGGCTGGTTGCGGCTGCTCGGTGCGCTGACATGGCAGCGGTCGGAGCTGCGGCAGCGCGATTGACCGGCGGCGTCTGATGCCGGGAGTAGCATCGTGGACGGAAGGGCAGGCCAACACGGGTCGGCCCGACATCTCCGGAAGGGAGAAGGGATCATGAGTGTCGGACTGGCGGGTACGTTGCCCGCCGCTATGTACGACCAGGAGGACGACATCGACGAGGCCCCGTACCTGTGGTCGGACCTGTTGGCGCGGCGCAACGCGCTCAGCCTGCGGGTCGAGGACCTCGTGCCGGTGCTGCGGGTGGATCTACGCAAGTACCGTTCCCGCGAGACCGGCGCCCTGGAAGTCAGCGCCGAACTCGTCGACGAGTTGATCGCGATGGAGGAGTTCATCGCCGGCGACGTCGCCAGGATGCTCAACACGGCGCCGGCCGAAGGCACCGTGCGCCTGGAGGCCGCCGTCGACCAGGTGGAGTTCGAGGACGCCTACCCGGAGGCGCGAACACTGCGCGACCTCGTTCCGTACCCGATGTCGCTGCAGCACGTGGCGGTCGGCCGCGCCGCTGCCGAGCTGAGCCGCCGCGGCCGCGACGTGGAGGTCTACCGCGGTGAACAGCGCGGAGATCTCACCGTGCGCCGGCTGGCGGCCGGATTGCTCAAAGAGGAGACCGCCCGGCTGCTTGGTATCGACGTGAAGCGATACGCGAAGTTCGAGCGAAGCACCTCGGCGCCGCCGGCGGGGCTGATTGCCGAACTGCAGGCCATCGACGACTTCATCACCAGCAGCGCTGGCCAGCTCGACGTCACCGACGTCAATGGTGTGAATGTTGTGGTGATGGTCGACGACCAGGCCGAGTTCGAGCGGATCTACCCGCAGGCCCGCACCAAGCGCGACGGCCTGGTGTACCCGCGCCGCGTGCACCGCGTGGCGGCCGCGCGTCGGGCACACGAACTCGAGGCCGCCGGCAGCTCGGCCCGGATCCTGGTCGCCGATAACTAGGCCTGGCAGGTGTTTCGGCGGAAATTCAACGACAGCGCCGAACGCGTCGTGTCCCCGCGGCTGACGATGTTGGTCATCGCTGACGTCAGACCTGACTTTGGCGATCGGGCTCTCGCCGACGTCGTTGAGGACCAGGGCGTCGATCTGGTGATCACCGCCGGCGACCTCCACCGAACCGACATCGCCGGCATTGATCAGCTGCCGGTGCCCACTCTCGGGGTCTACGGGAATCACTGCGATGGCCGCTATCTGGCCGATCTGCGGATGACCAACCTGCACCTACGCTGCGTCGAACTCAACGGGCTCAGGTTCACGGGCCTTGAGGGGTGCGTGCGGTACAAGGACGGCACCCGCGATGCGCTCTACACCCAGAGTGAGTACAGCGCCATGCTCGCCGAGCTGCCGCGAGCTGACGTGCTGGTGACGCACTGCCCGCCGGCTGGCGTGAACGATCACCCCGGTGATGAGGCCCACGCAGGCATCGAGGCGCTGCGCCGCTGGGTTGACCGAACGTCGCCGACGATGCTGATCCACGGCCACACCTATCCGCGGGTGCCGGTCACCCGCTACGGAGCTACCCGCGTGGAGTATGTCCGCGGCGCTCGCGTTGTGACCCTCTGACCGCGCCGCCGACACCCAGACACCCACTCCCGGCACCGGGGTGGGGAGTGGGTGTCTAAAGACGCTGCGATGGAGTGTATTTGGAAGGATCGGCTGTCGGTGCTGGGTTGTAGGATCGTGGTGTTGGGCAGGCCGAGAGGGGCTGGCCCACTGAGCCCAGGAAGGGGCGTTGGACATGGGGCATGAGGATTCGCGGCGGGGATCGGCGTCGGAGGCGCGCGCGGCGGTGTTGGCCGAGACGCGAGCCAAGGTCGCTGAGCATGGGTGGACGGTCTTGGCGGTGTTTCCGACGGCTGGGGATCAGGGTCCGTCGTTCGCCTACACGGTGGGTCTGTCGGCGCAGTCGCTGCCGGAACTGGCGATCTACGGGCTGCCGGGCCAGGTGGCGCACAGCGTGCTCAACCAGGTGGCCCGCCGGATGGTGGCCGCAGGCCAGGGGTTGGCTACCGGCGATCGGATCGAGGGGGTCCTGGTCGACGATGTGGCGCTGGTGGCGGTCGAGATGACCGATGCGCGGGATCTGAATCTGGTGAGGGAGTGCTACGGCGCGGTCGCGGCGGCGGTGCAGGTGGTGTGGCCGGATGCCGACGGGGTGTTGCCGGGGGAAGCCGGATCGCGCAGCGGGGACGCGCAGCAGCCGCTGCGTGGGCGCCCGCCGCAGGCGCGGCCGGTGTATCACGCGCAGCGGGTGGCGGCGTCGACGGCGCAGGAATTGGCCGATCTGATCGCTGAGCAGCCGCGGAAAAGCGTCGTGGTCGGTGATGGCTCTGACCCGCAGCGCGACAACGATATTCGCGCTGGCTGGGCGGCGCGGGCGCTGGTTGCCTACGCCGAGCACCTGGGCGGATCCAGCCTGACTGAGGACGTCGCTACGGCGGCGACCGACCTGTTGTCGGACTTACGGCATCTGTTCGATGCGCTCGGCGTCGAATGGGAGCAGGCGGTCGCGTCTTCAGACGGCTA